>JANMPV010000130.1:0-5125 GCA_031370045.1 Novosphingobium sp.
ACTTGACCCTCTCGCGTCGCCGGGCAATCTGGCAGGGTGACCGTATTCAGCCATCGCCTCGCCCAGACAGCGGATATCCCGGCCATTGGTGCGCTGATGGCGCGCGCGATCAACCAATTGCAGGCGGCGTTCCTCACGCCCGAACAGATCGCGGCGAGCGCGGAAAGCATGGGACTCGACACCCAGTTGATCGACGACGGCACGTATTTCTTGATCGAGGCGGACGGCCAGTTGGTCGGGTGTGGCGGATGGAGCCGCCGGGCGACGCTGTATGGCGGCAACCATTCCGCCGACTTGCGCGACGACCGCCTGCTCGACCCGGCCAGCGAACCGGCGCGAATTCGGGCGATGTATACCGATCCGGGGCATGTCCGGCGTGGCATCGGGCGGCTGATCCTGGCGCTGTGCGAGGATGCCGCGCGGGACGCTGGGTTCGCCCGGCTCGAACTTATGGCGACGGCGGCGGGCGAGCCGTTGTACCTCGCCTGCGGCTATCGCGTGATCGAACGGGCCGAGCGGTTGTCCGCCCACGGGATGGCGGTGCCCGGTGCGGTGATGGGGAAGGGGCTTCGCTGAAGCAGCAGCGTATCGCTCTCTCGATCCTCCCCTTTTGGGAGAGGTGGCTGGCGAAGCCAGACGGAGCGGGGCGTACCAAATTGGCCGCGGCAGCGGCTGCGCGCTACCGCGTGCTTTTCGGTTTGCCCCCTCCACCGCTGCGCGGTTCTCCTCCCCCAGAGGGGGCGGATCACGCGGGGATTGCCCTAACTGCACGCCCCGCAGCGGCCGCGCAGTTCCACCACCGGGCGAATCTCTGCAAACCCCGCTTCGTGTGCGGCCGCGACCAGTGCGCCGGTTAGGCGGTCGTCATCGATGTGGGTGGCCTGGCCGCAGGCGTCGCAAATCAGGAAGATGCAGTCGTGGCGGCAGCCGGGGTGGCTGTTGGCGAGGTAGGCGTTGGCGCTCTCCACCCGCCGCGCCAGGTTGGTGCGCACGAACAGGTCGAGGATGCGATAGACCGAGTTGGCCGCGACCCGTTTGCCGCGCCGTTCGCCGACGCTTTCGGCGATATCGTAAGCCGAGGCAGGCTTGTCGAACACCGCCAGCGCCTCGAACACGTCGCCGCGCATCGCGGTCCACTGCTCACCCGCCGCAGTCAGCGCGCCGCGCGCCGCCGCGATCAGGTTATCGCCAGAATGTTCCCTGTGGGCATGTTGAGCGTGCGCGTGGTTGGCCATGGTGCGGTTATAGGGAACCGCGGCGGGTTCGTCACGCGTTGGCGTCACCCGCCAAAGTCACCCGGTGGTGAAGCCAGCCTTGTATTCGCCGGGGAATAGCCGCTTGAGCCCTGCGACCTTGGGCGCATCCCACATCCGGATATAGCCGTGATCGGGGTTCTTGCTCATGAAGTCCTGATGATAGCCCTCGGCCGGGTAGAACGCCTGGGCCCGCTCGATCCGCGCCACCAGCGGCTTCTTCCACAAGCCCGAGGTCTTGAGCTGGGCGAGATAGGCGGCGGCGACCCTGGTCTGCTCGGCGCTCATCGGGACCAGCGCGGTGCGGTACTGGGTGCCGCTGTCGGGCCCCTGGCGGTTGAGCTGGGTGGGGTCGGCGCCGACTGCGAAGAACACCTGGAGCAACTGGTCATAGCGGACCACCGCGGGGTCGTAGGTGACCTTGACCGATTCGGCATGCCCGGTGTTGCCATCGCTGACCTGATCGTAATGCGCGGTGCCCGCTGCACCGCCGTGATAGCCCGAAACTGCGCTGGTCACGCCTTTGACGTGGCTGAACACGGCTTCGATGCCCCAGAAGCAGCCACCCGCGAAGATCGCGGTTTTCAGGCCCTTTCCTTCGTTTGCGGCTACTTTAGCAGCGGGGGCCGCAACCACGCTTTCGGCCAGCGCAGGCGAGGTGCAGGCCGAGGCCAGCAGTGCCGCTGCGGCGAGGGCTGCGAGGCTGCGGATCACTTGTGCTGCGCCATGTGCGCCACGATCTGCGCCCGAGCGTCGCCGCCCATGCTGGCGGCCAGACCCGCAGTGCCGATCAAAAAGCCGACCGCGAATGCGCGATAGAGGTCCTTGCGAAACAGTCCCATGACCGTGTCCTTTGTTCATTGTTCGTTTGTCCTGATCGGGGCTAGGCGATTCGGTCTTTCCATGCTGTGAACACCGGCACAGGCTGCTGTTCATTCGCCGCAAGCGGGAGTTGGGTTACACATGGCGCTCGACGCGATCATCATCGGCGGGGGCCATAACGGGCTGGTCTGCGCGTTCTATCTCGCCCGCGCCGGGCACAAGGTGCGGATCTGCGAGGCGCATCACACCGTCGGGGGCGCGGCGGTGACCGAGGAATTTGCGCCAGGTTTCCGCAATTCGGTGGCGAGCTACACGGTCAGCTTGCTCCAGCCCATGGTAATCGCCGACATGGCGCTGGAGCGGCGCGGCCTGCGCGTGGTCAACCGTCCGGTGGCCAATTTCCTGCCGCTCTCGACTCGCCCCGGCGATTATCTGCTGATGGGTGGCGGGCTGGAGCGGAGCCAGGCCGAACTCGCGAAATTCAGCCGCAAAGATGCAGAAGCCCTGCCCGCCTACTTCGCCGCGCTCGATCAGGTGGCCGACGTGCTGCGCGCGCTGGCGCTGACGATCCCGCCGCGCACCGATGGCCTCAGGGGCCTGGTCGACGCCGCGTTGCAAGCGCGGGTGCTCAAGAGGCTGAACCTGCCGGGCAAGCGCGAGGCGCTGGCGCTGTTCACCCGCTCGGCGCGCGAATACCTCGACGGCTGGTTCGAAAGCGACGCGGTCAAGGCGGTGTTCGGGTTCGATGCGGTGGTCGGCAACTACGCCAGTCCCGATGCGCCGGGCAGCGCCTATGTCCTGCTCCACCACGTGTTTGGGCAGGCCAACGGGGTCAAGGGCGCGTGGGGTCACGCGATCGGCGGGATGGGCGCGATCTCCCAGGCGATGGCGAGCGCCTGCCGCGATGTGGGCGTCGAGATCGGGGTGGAACAGCCGGTGGCGGAGGTGCTGACCGAAGGCGGCGCCGCGGTCGGCGTGCGGCTGGCGAGCGGCGAAGAAGTGCGCGCGAAACGAGTGATCGCCAACGTCGGACCTGCGCTGCTATACCGCAAGCTGATCGCGCGCGACGCGCTGCCCGAAGACTTCGCGTTGGCAATGGACCGCTATGCCACCGGCAGCGGCAGTCTGCGGATGAATTTGGCGCTGTCCGCACTTCCGAACTTCGCTGCGCTCCCGGGACCGGGGGAGCACATGTCCGCCGGGATCATTATGGCCCCTTCGCTCGACTATATGGACCGGGCGTTCGACGATGCGAAGCGGCTGGGCTGGAGCCGGGCGCCAATCGTCGAGATGCTGATCCCCTCGACCGTCGATCCCTCGCTGGTCGATACCCCCGGCACCCATGTGGCCAGCCTGTTCTGCCAGCAGTTCGATCCCAGGCTGGAGTGGACGCAGGAGCAAGAGGACGCGGCGGTCGAGGCGGTGCTGACCGTGCTCGAGTACCACGCCCCCGGCGTGCGCGCGCTGATCGTGGGACAGCAGGTGCTCACCCCCAAGGGGCTCGAACGGCGCTTCGGACTCGTCGATGGCGACATCTTCCACGGCCGGATGAGCCTCGATCAGCTATGGGCCGCGCGCCCGGTGCTGGGCACAGGCAGCCATCGCGGACCGATCCCCGGCCTGTGGCTGTGCGGCTCGGGCGCGCATCCGGGCGGCGGGGTGACGGGCGCGCCGGGGCACAATTGCGCGGCGGCGGTGTTGAAGGCTGGGCGGCGGGTGTGATCAAAAATTCCTTCCCCTCGATGGGGGAGTTGGGTGGGGGTGTGAAGCGGTGCGCACCATCGCACCCCCATCCAACTGCGCCTAGAAGCCTTCGGCGCCAAGGTTTCGTATCCTTCCCCCATCAAGGGGGAAGGTCAGGTTCTCAAATCGCCCCAAGATCGTCGACGATCTCGATCACCTTCTCGCTGCTCATCCGCTGGTCGGTATGTAATTGGCGCGGCTTGGCGAAGCTCGCCAGCACGGGCGCATCGCGGCCATAGACGTCGGCGAACTTGCGCATTCCGCCGGTCACATCGCGGGCCATCGTGAAATAGGTGATGTAGATCGGGAAGGTCTTGGTCATCGGGACTTTGGTGTAAACCCCCGACAGGGTGTGGGCGACGCCTTCCTCCTTGGTCAGCCCGCCGCCGAGCATGGCCATCAGCATCCCCAGCTCGCTCGCCCGTTCGGTGCGGATGCAACCGTGGCTGAACGCGCGCGCGGGCGCGGCGAACAGCGATTTGGCGGGGGTATCGTGGATAAAGATCGCGTGCGGATTGGGCATGTCGAGCTTCATCAGCCCCAGCGAGTTGCCCTTACCCGGCTGCTGGACCACGGTGACGAAGCCGTCGGCGCCCTTGGTTCCCTTGTACCCGGCGGCCTTGGCCCAGCCGGGGTTGCCCAGCACTTTGGCGCCCAGCCCCTCGCCAATGACGATCGACTGCGGCACCGTCCACGTCGGGTTGAATATCACCCCCTGGACGGTCTCGGCCAACTGCGGCGTGGCGGTCTTGCCCGGCTTGCCGACCACGGTGCGGAAGCTGGTTATGACCTTGTTGTTGACCGTGAGGCGCAGCATGTATTCGGGCACGTTGGTCAGCAGATAGCGGGGACCCATGTCGCGCGCCAGCCAGCGCCAGCGGTCCATGTTGGCGCGGATCATGGTCTTGTCGCCGGTCCCCGCAGCGAGCGCCTGCTTGAGCGCGGCATAATCAGGGTGAAGCGGATCGAGCGCGGCGATTTCGCCCGCCACATCGTGCTTTTCCAGCGCGCGGGCGAGCACCAGCGAGGTCGGGTTGAGATCGCGATCGGGATCGACCGCGAACCACTGGACCCGCGCCGCCATCGGCGTGCGCCCGTCGCGCAAGTCCTCGACCAGCCAGGCGAACAGCCGCGTGGCGGTATCGTTGAGCGCGACCCCCTCGCCCCCGGTGATCGCGGCGGCGAGCGTGGCGGGCTCGTAATCCTTGGGATCGAGGCCCTCGCTGCCCATGCCCTGAATCGCTGTGAGCAATGCCTGGGCATCGCGCAGCTGCCATGCGGGCGCGGGCGGCGGGGGAACAGGGGTG
>JANMPV010000160.1:0-5703 GCA_031370045.1 Novosphingobium sp.
TGGGTCAAGACCGATGCCGATGGGCGGATCGAGGCTATCGGCAAGAGCATCCCCGAATACGACGCGGTCGATTGCGGCGCGTTCCTGGCGACGCCCGAACTCGCAAACGCCATCCAGGCCGCCATTTCCGATGGCAAGAGCGGAAGCCTCTCGGACGGCATGCAGCGACTTGCCGACGCCGGCCGTGCGGCCACGATGGATATCGGCGAGGCGTGGTGGATCGACGTCGACGACCCTCGCGCGCACGCGATCGCGGAGCGCGAGTTAACGGCGCGCGAGATCGTACCGATTAGCTGAAGCTGGATTTAACGCCGAACGTTCAATCTACTCCACGTTCCTCCCCTGCAAGGGGAAGTGTCAGCGTCGACGAATTAAGGCACGAAGGCTTAAACCAACCGCCCCGCGAGCGAATTGGCCCCAGCCTCGAGCAGCTCCACCTCGACCAGATCGCCGATTGCAGCCTCGCCAAAAAAGTGCACCGATTGCAGCCACGGCGATTTGCCGAGCCATTGCCCCGCCAACTTGCCGCGGCGTTCGACCATCACCGCACAGCGCCGCCCGACGACAGCCTGGTTGAACGCCACCTGATCGCGGTTGATCGCGGCCTGCAAGCGCTGGAGCCGCTCGTCCATCACCTCGGGTGCGATCTGATCGACCATTGTGGCGGCGGGCGTGCCGGGGCGCGAGCTATATTTGAAACTATAGGCTTGCGCGTATCCCACTGCCTCGACCAGCGCGAGCGTGGCGGCAAAATCGGCCTCGCTTTCGCCGGGGAAACCGACGATGAAATCGCCCGACAGCGCGATATCGGGGCGCACCGCGCGGACCCGCTCGAGCAGGCGCAGATAGCTTTCCACGGTGTGGCTGCGGTTCATCGCCTTGAGGATGGCGTCGCTGCCCGATTGCACTGGCAGGTGGAGGAACGGCATCAGCTTGGCCACCTCGCCATGCGCGGCGATCAGATCGTCGTTCATGTCCGCCGGGTGGCTGGTGGTGTAGCGGATGCGAGTCAGATCGGGCAGTTCGGCCAGTGCGCGGATCAGATCGGCCAGACCCGCTGCGAGACGGTGTGGACCTCGCCCACTCCATGCGTTGACGTTCTGCCCCAGCAGGGTGATTTCGCGCGCGCCGGCCGTTATCAGCGCCTTCGCTTCGGTCATCAGATCGGCGAACGGGCGCGAGATTTCGGTGCCACGGGTATAGGGCACCACGCAATAGGTGCAGAACTTGTCGCAGCCTTCCTGCACCGTCAGGAATGCCGACGGCGCGCTTTTGCGGCGCGGCGGCAGCGCGGCGAACTTGGCGTCGGCGGGCATGTCGGTATCGGTCGAGGCGTGACCCGCTGCGGCCCGCGCCACCATCGCGGGCAGGCGGTGATAGGCCTGCGGGCCGACCACCATCCGAACGCTGGGTGCGCGCCGCATGATTTCCGCGCCCTCGGCCTGGGCGATGCACCCGGCCACCGCGATCAGCGGCACGCTGCCATCGTCGCGGCGCAACCGCCCAATATCCGAATAGACCCGGTCGACCGCGCGTTCGCGGATGTGGCAAGTGTTGAGCACGACCAGATCGGCGTCCTCGCGCTCGCCCACCGCGTTCATGCCCTGCTCGGTCAGCAACTCGCCCATCCGCTCGCCATCATAGACGTTCATCTGGCAGCCGAACGACTTGACCTTAAAGGTTTTGGGAGGTGCGGGCAGGGTCATGAGAGCCGCCCGATAGGCCAGTCGCGCGGGTTATTCAAACGGCGCGGCCTCGCTGCAATTCGGCCAGCATCGCCGCGCGCGCCGCCGCAGCCATCGACTTGCGGTCGTGCAGCGCTTCGCCCGTCAGCGGCGGCAGGAAGTGCACGGTCAGTTGCAGAGCCCGCCCGCGCGCCAGGATGCGCTTGAAGTTGTCGAGCCCGTGCTCCTCGCCGATCCACGCGATGTCCGCCGCCTCGGCGCCGTAATCGAGCAGCACCGGCTGCACCGCGATCCCTTGGGGCACCGGATCGAGCGCCGAGAGCAGCGAGGACTTGAACCGCAGCAGCCCGGTGCCATCGCTGGTGGTGCCCTCGGGAAACACCGCCAGCGCGCTGGTTTCGGCGATTGCCGCGCGGACCAAAGCGACCTGCTCGGCCACCGACGCGCGATCGTGGCGGGCGACGAACACCGTATCGTTCATCTCGCACAGCCACTTGAGCACGGGATACGCGGCCAGCCCGTCGTGCGCGACAAACGCCGCGCCGGTGGCCCCGGCCAGCGCGGGCACATCGAGCCAGCTGACGTGGTTGGTCAGAAAAAAGGCGCCGCGCCGCACCCTCGTGCCCGTGGTCTGGATCTCGACCCCGGCAACCATCGCGATGGCGCCGAGGAAAAGGCGCGGCCAGGGGTTGGGCAGGCGCAGCACGCGCCACAGGTAATATCCCGGTACGCACAGCAGCAGCAGCGCGATCATTGCCGCCAGCCGCACCGCGATCCGCAGCTTGCCCAACCCGGAAATCGGCGCAGGCCCGGCTATTGCAGCGGCCATCTCAGTGATCGCGGTCGAGCCGCACGCCGTACAGTTCCATCCGGTGATCGACCAGGCGGAAGCCCAGCTTCTCGGCGATCTGGCGCTGCAGCGCCTCAAGTTCGGGATCGACGAATTCGATGACCTTGCCGCTTTCGACGTCGATCAGGTGATCGTGGTGCGCCTCGGGCGCGGCTTCGTAGCGGGCGCGACCGTCGCCGAAATCGTGCCGGTCGAGGATGCCCGCCTCCTCGAACAGGCGGACGGTGCGATAGACCGTAGCGATCGAGATGCGCGGGTCTTCCAGCATCGCCCGGGCGTGGAGCTTTTCCACGTCGGGGTGGTCCTCGCTTTCGGACAGCACGCGGGCGATCACCCGGCGCTGCTCGGTGATGCGCAGGCCGCGTTCTGCGCAAAGGGCTTCGAGGTCAATCCGTTGGTGCACTGGGTTTCCGTAACAGCAAATGCCCCGCCGATCATAGACCGACGGGGCGATTGTTCAACCGGCCTGAGTGCTCAGTACGCCAGTTTTCGGGACAAGTAGCGACGGCAACTTTGCGCGGGCGACCGCGCTTGCCGGGAACCTTGACGGGCGCTGCAGCCTTGGGCGGCATCTTGGTGCCTGGCTTGCGACCCAGGCCGATCTTCTTGGCCAGTTCGCGGCGGGTCTCGGTATAGTCGGGCGCGACCATTGGATAGTCGGCGGCCAGCTTCCAGCGCTGGCGATATTGATCGGGGGTCATGTTGTGGTGGGTCATCAGATGCCGCTTGAGCATCTTGAGCCCCATCCCGTCTTCGAGGCAGAAGATCTTGTCCTTCTTCACCGAAGAACGGATCGGCACTGCCGGTTGCGGCGGCGCTTCGGGTTCCGCTTCCGCAGTACCCAGCGCGGCGAGCGCAGCATAGACGTTGGTGATCAACTGCGGCAATTCGCCGACGCCGACGTTGTTGGAGCCGACATGGGCGGCGACGATGTCCGAGGTGAGCGTAATCAGCGTCTCGTGCATTTCATTGTTGGCTTCGGCCATTTTGCGATTTTCCCGAGTTTATGGTTTGACAATGACGAGTGTGGACCCGTGGCAGCATCTAATACGCACTTTCCAATATGTCCAGCACCGTGACTGCTTTTGATCGGTACGCGAGACAATTCATAATAACTTGGAGTTTTCGCAGTAGGTGACTGCTTGTCAGCCAGCGCCGGGAATATGTTGGCCAAGTATCCGTTGAAAGGTGAGTGCATCGTGCCGGACGCCATCGCTGCCGCGGTAATACGCCGGCCTTTTGCCGACTTGGCGGAACCCCCGGCTCTCATAAAGCCGCGCAGCCGGATTGCCGTCGCGCATTTCCAGAAAAATGCGGCGCACCCCGCGCTCGCCGGCGCTGGCGCAGAAATAATCGAGCAATTGTCCGCCCAGGCCGCGGTGGCGCCAGGCGCGATCAACCGCGAACAGCAGCAGTTCTTCGTCGTCGAGGATCTGACGGGAAAGAAAGAATCCCGCGGTGGAGGCGCCGCGCTGTTCGCCGATCATGCCGTCGTGGGTGATCAGCCCGTGGCGGCTGGTGCCCAGGACCAGCGCGTCAGACACCTGGCGCCGGTTCCACGCCTCGCCGAACTGGGGTTCGAATGCGCGGCCCATGACGCGCATGATCGCATCGACCGGGTCGTCGGGAAACAGCGGGAGGGCGGCCATCGCTCAGACCGCAGCAATTGCGGGGAGCCGAGCATCGGGGCCGCGGCCATAGGCGGGGTGCGGATCGGCGATCAGCGCCGCCGGATCGAGCAGCGCGAAGCAGCGCGCGTCGGGTAGCAGCGTCAGCACCCGCCCGCCACCGCCACGCAAGGCGTGCAACGCCTCGGCCTGGCTTCCGCTTACGATGTCGGCTGCGCCATGGGCGGCAGCAACCTCGGGCGTGAGCGACACCGGCTCGCCGAGTGCGGCGCCATTGGCGGCGAACCGCTGGACGAACCATTCGCCGTGCCCGCCGGTCATCGCCACCTCGACCGAGCCGCTGCCTGCCTGCGCCCGTGCCATCGCCGCCACCAGCGCCAGCGCGCCATAGCCGACCACCTCGGCCCGCCACGCCAGCGCCAGCGCCTTGGCTGCGGCCAGCCCCACGCGGATTCCGGTAAAGCTGCCTGGCCCAATATCGACCACGATCCGGCTCGCCCGCCCGCGATCGGGGAGCGCGGCGATCATCGGCACGAGCTGTTCGGCGTGACCGCGCCCGATCACCCGCCATTCGCCAGCAAGCAGCGAGCCGCCCTCGAACAGCGCCACCGAGCACGCTTCGGTCGCGCAATCGATGACCAGCGTGCGGCTCACACGATTGCGTTAAAGCGATCGAACTCCGGTCGCGGGCTGCGCGCGAAGATCGTCGCCGGATCGCCATAGCCCAGCGTCGAGATGAAATTGGACCGCACCCGCGGCTGGTCGGCGAAGAACGCCTTATCGACCGCCTCGTTGCTGAACCCCGACATCGGCCCGGTATCGAGCCCTAGCGCCCGCGCGGCGACGATCAGATACGCCCCCTGCAACGAGGAATTGCGCAGCGCGTGAATCTCGCGGACTGCGGGATCGGGGAACCAGTGTTGCGCGGTGAGATCGTGGGGGAACAGTTCGGGCAGCTTTTCGTGGAAATCGAGGTCCATGCCCAGCACCACGCTGACTGGAGCGGCGAGGATTTTCTCGCCATTTTTGGGCATCGCACAGGCGGCGAGCTTCGCCTTGGCTTCGTCGCTCACGCACCACACCAGCCGCGCGGGGAGCATGTTGGCCGATGTCGGACCCATCTTCATCAGCTCCCACAGCTGGTGGAGCTGTTCGGTGCTCACCGGCTTGTCGAGATAGCCGTTGGCGGTTCGCGCAGTGCGGAAAATTTGGTCGAGCGCGGCGTCATTCAACGGTTCGGGCATGGGGATTCCTTGAACGTCACATGATCCCACCAAACCCGCTCGTCCTGAGCTTGTCGAAGGACCGCTTTTCTACTTTGAGCGCGTCGCCTGGCGCAAGAAAGGTGCTTCGACAAGCTCGGCATGAGCGGGGATTTTTAGGTCGCGGCTTTAAGCAGCGCGCACTTCGTTCACTTCGGGGACGTAGTGCTTGAGCAGGCTCTCGATCCCCTGCTTGAGCGTGGCGGTGGACGAGGGACAGCCCGAGCACGCGCCCTGCATCTTGAGGAACACCACCCCGTCGCGGAAACCCCGATAAG
>JANMPV010000166.1:0-2399 GCA_031370045.1 Novosphingobium sp.
CACATCAGCCAGTTGATCGTCTCGGCCCGCGCGCGGGCTTCGGTCGGCAGGAACGCACCGAACTTCTCGGCGAGGTAGAACAGGATCGATCCGCTCTCGAACAGCCGCACCGGCGGGTCCAGGCTGTGATCGGCCATCGTCGGGATCTTGGAATTGGGGTTGAGCTCGACATAGCCGCTGCCGAACTGGTCGCCGTCGCGGATGTTGATGATCCACGCATCGTACTCGGCCCCGCTGTGCCCCGCGGCGAGCAGTTCCTCGAGCAGGATCGTCACCTTGACCCCGTTGGGTGTGCCCAGCGAATAGAGCTGGAACGGATGCTCGCCCACCGGCAGCACGTGGTCCTTGGTGGCGCCCGAGATCGGCCGGTTGATGCTGGCGAACGCGCCGCCGTTGGCCTTGTCCCACGTCCATACTTTGGCGGGGACATAGCCGGCGGGGAGGTTGTTGGCGGGGTCCATTTCGTCGGCCATGGGGTGCTCCTGGAATGCGGTGGGTTTCGCGCGTTGTCGCGGGTGCGCGCCGATTCTGCAACCGATGTGAGTCCCCGGGCAGGCGTGGAGCTTGGCCTGGTCGGCAGCGCGGCACCTATTGGTGGATCCGGGTCAGCAATTCGATCAGCGTCTCGACTTCCTTGTCGGTGAAACGCGACTTGAGCCAGCGTTCGTGCGTGGCGGTCGCCTTCTTGGCAACGGCCAGCGCCTCGCGCCCGCTATCGGTCAGGTTGAGCGTCTGCTTGCGCCCGTCGCTGAGTGATTTGCCGCGCAGCAGATAGGCCCTGGCCTGCAGCCGATTGACGATCGCCATCGTCGTCGCGCGGTCCATTCGCATCCGCTGGGCAAGGTCGGTCTGGGCGATTCCGGGATGGTCGTCGATCAGCCACAGCACCGAGACCTGCTTCTGGGTGAGGTCGAGATCGGCGAAGGTTTCGGCGAAGTGGCGATAAGTGACGCCGTGGGCGAGGCGGATGTGAAAGCCGACGATGTTGCGGATTTCGCCGATGTCCTCGTCACCCGCGCCATGCGCGGTGGTTGGCACTGGCAGCCCCCTCGATCGCGTCACTCTGGCGTCCCAACGATTGTTTGTAGCACATACAAACACAGGCGAGCGCGACCCCCGTGTCAAGCCGTGATCGCCCGGCGCTCAAAACCCCCGGCGCAACGATGCCGATACCATCACGTACGAATTGCGGTCGCGCAATTCGCGGACGGTGGGGGAGGGGGCGGTGCGGTCGGGGGTGAAGAACAGCCGCTCGCGCTGGCCCGCAGTCTGGAGCAGGTTTTCGACGTCGAGCCGGACGGTGGTTTTGGGATCGGGGCGATATTCGGCGAACGCGGTCACGAACGGCTTGGAATTGAACTGGGTATCGATTTCGTCGGTGCGGAAGAATGTCGTGCGGTCGGAATCGAAGATCGAAGCACCATAGGCCCACTTGCCCGCATCGCGGCGCAGTTCGGCGTTCCAGCGCCACTCGGGCCACTCCCCACTCCACCCGCGAACCTGCCCGCTCAAGGGATCGCGAACGCGGGTTTTCTGAAGCGTTCCCTCGCTGCGCAAGTGGAAGTTCTTGAGCCCCAGCGCATCGAGCGGCGCGTCGAGCGTCAGCGATACGAACTGCCGCGTGCCAGTGCCCAAGTTGCCGGGCGCGTCGAAGCCTTCGGCGGTGAGCACGCGATCCTGGAGCATCTGGACCCGGTCGTACCCGGCTTCGAGCTTGGCCTGGCCTTTGCCGAGCAGCGGGTGCTCGAGCGTGCCGCGCAGCTCCCACGAACGCTGCGGCTGGAGATCGGCGTTGCCGCCGTTGACCCGGCTGGTGGATAGTTCGGCGTTGGAGATGAAGTCGAAGAAATCGAGCTGCGCCACCTTGCGCCGTGCCACCACTTGCGCGTGCCACCCGCCCCTGTGCTTCCAGTCGAGCGTCACGCTGGGCTTGAGGAAGCGCAGGACGCGTTGCTGGCTGGCGTCACCGCTGACGGTCAGCTTCGAGGTTTCGAACGCCAGGCTGGCATCGAGCCGCAGCGTCTTGCCCAGCGCCCGCCCGGCATTGACGTACGTTTCGGTGCGCAGCTCGTCGACAATCGCCTGGTCGATCGGCAGGTCGATCTGGGTGCGTGCCCCGCCGCTGTCGATCACAAACAGCTGGGTGGCGTTCTCCAGCCGGTTGTAGGCGACCTCGCTGCCCAGCTCGAACGACACTCCCAGCAGCTTGGCGCGGGTCCAGCTGAGGCGGCCGAGCAGTTCGTCATAGCGCGCGCTGACCCGCTGCTCGAACCCGCCGATCGTGGCGCCGTTAACGCGGTTGAAGCTGGCGTCGAAGGTTTCGCGCTCGCGCCGGTTGGCGAGCGTGACGAACTTGATCGCTCCGCCCGCCAGTGGCCGGGTGACGTCGCCGCCCAGCT
>JANMPV010000169.1:0-1681 GCA_031370045.1 Novosphingobium sp.
AACCGCTGCCGCTGCCTGTTCGCGACGCACTATCACGAGCTGTCGCGGCTGGCCGAAACCTGCGACGCGCTATCGCTCCACCATGTGCGAGCACGTGAGTGGAAGGGCGATCTTGTGCTGCTCCACGAAGTGTCCGAAGGCCCGGCGGATCGCAGCTATGGCTTGGCTGTTGCGCGTCTCGCCGGGGTTTCGCCGACCGTGCTCAAGCGCGCCAAGGCGGTGCTCGACAAGCTGGAGAAGGGCCGCGCGGCGACTGGCGGGCTGGCGGCAGGGCTGGATGACCTGCCGCTGTTCGCCGCGGCGCTGGCGGCGGAAGAGGAGGTTTGTGACGAACTGCGCGAGCGGTTGCAGGCGCTCGATGTCGATGCGTTGAGCCCGCGCGAGGCGCTAGAGGAGTTGTACCGGTTGAAGCGCGAGGCGGGGCAGTAAAGGTCTCACAAACTCAGAAACAACCCCGCCAGCGCCGCGCTCATCAGGTTGCTCAGGCTTCCCGCGACCAGCGCCTTGATCCCCAGCCGGGCGATATGCGGGCGCTGGTTGGGGGCGAGGCCGCCGGTCACCGCCATCTGGATCGCGATCGAGCTGAAGTTGGCGAAACCGCACAGCGCGAACGTCACCACCGCGACCATATGCGGGGTGAGCCCCCCGGGAGTTCCCGCGTCCTTGCCCAACTCGATAAACGCGACGAATTCGTTGAGCACCAGCTTGGTCCCGAACAGGCTGCCAGCGTGCAGCGCCTCGGTCCAGCTTGCGGCGCCCAGCAGCCACATCACGGGTGCGAAAGCATAGCCGATGATCGCCTGGAAGCTGAGTTCGGGATAGCCGAACCACCCGCCGACGCCGCCCAGAATGCCGTTGGCCAGCGCCACCAGCGCGACGAACGCGAGAACCATCGCGCCGACGGCGACCGCCAGCTTCACCCCCGTCTGCGCGCCCTGGCTCGCGGCCATGATGATGTTGGCGGGGCGTTCTTCGTCGGGCTCGACCGGCGAGGGTTCGATTGTCGCCGGGTCATGCGGATTGGTCAGCGGATCGCCCGCGACCGGCCCGCCCTCGTTGATTTCGGCGGCGATGGCGGCGCGCACCTCGGCATCGGGTTCGGCCCGCACCGGCTCGTCGGGCATGATCAGCTTGGCCATCAGGATCCCGCCCGGCGCGCTCATGAACGCGGCGGCGACGAGGTAATCGATGCGGATGCCCATGCTGGCATAAGCCGCCAGGATCGTCCCCGCTACGCCGGCCATGCCCACGGTCATCACCAGGAACAGCTGCGACTGGTTGAGCCCCGCGAGATAGGGCCGGATCACCAGCGGGCTTTCGCTTTGGCCGACGAAGATGTTGGCCGCCGCGGTCAGGCTCTCGACCTTGCTGATCCCGGTAATCTTTTCCAGCGCGCCGCCGATCCAGCGGATGATCAGCTGCATGATCCCCAGGTAATAGAGGATGCTGATCAGCGCAGCGAAGAAGATGATTACCGGCAGCGCGGCGATGGCAAAGCTGGTCCCGCCGATCTCGGGCTTGGCCAGCGGGCCAAACAGGAAGTCGATCCCCGCGCGGGCATAGCCGAGCAGGTTCTCGACCCCGTGCGCGGCGCCCTGCAGCGCAGCATTGCCGGGTGGGAAATAAAGGACAATCGCGGCAAACCCGGCCTGCAGCGCAAACGCCGCGGCGACCACCCGCA
>JANMPV010000197.1:0-1596 GCA_031370045.1 Novosphingobium sp.
ACAGCCGATCGCGCTCGTCACCGATACCGCACACGGGCCCAGGATCGATGCCGCCAACCGCGCCGGGCTGGACGCAGGCGCACATCCCGGGATGCGCCTGGCCGATGCCCGCGCGCTGTGCCCGCAAATCGCGGTACGCCCTTCGGATCCCGCCGGGGACCTCGCGTTTCTTGAAAACCTGGCGGTGTGGGCGCAGCGCTGGGGGCCGTGGAGCGCGCTCGATCCGCCCGACGGGCTGGTGATCGACGTTACCGGCGCGGCGCACCTGTTTGGCGGCGAGGACGCGCTGCTGGGCGATGCCGCACGCGCTCTGTCAAAGCGCGGCCTCGCGGCGCGGCTCGCGATCGCGCCCACCGCCGGTGCGGCCTGGGCGCTCGCGCACTATGGGCGCTCGCATGCGATCCTGGCCCCGCAGGATGACGCGGAGGCAAAGTTGGGCGGGCTGCCGGTGGCCGCGCTGCGGCTCGACGACGATGTCCTGCTCCTGCTCCGGCGGCTCGGCCTCAAGCGGCTCGGCGATCTTTCGGGGATCGCCCGACCGGCGCTCGCCCGGCGCTTTCGCAACCGCCGTTCGGCGGCGGCCAATCCGCTGATCCGGATGGACCAGATACTGGGGCGGGTGCCCGAACCGCTGCTGCCGGTGATCGCGCACCACGCCCCGCTCGCCCAGCGCCGCCTGGTCGAACCGATCCGCCACCGCGAACTGCTCGACCGGGTGGTCGCCGATCTGGCGGCAGACATCGCGCGGATTCTCGAAGGGCTGGCGCAAGGCGCGCGACGGCTCGATCTGGGGTTGTGGAAGGTCGATGGCGAGGTTGTGATCCGCCGTCTCGAAATGGCCGCCGCCAGCCGCGATCCGGCGCACATCTGCCGTCTGTTCGCCACGCGGCTCGACGACATCGACGCCGGGTTCGGCGTCGAACTGGTTCGCCTGCGCGCCTCATGGACCCAGCCCATGGCGCTCACCCAGCGCGATTTCGAAGCTGCGGCGGAGGACCACGGCACCAGCCTGGCCGCTTGCATCGACCGCATAACGGTGCGCCTGGGCGAACACGCGGTGCGCCGCCCGGTGCCGCACCCCAGCCACATCCCTGAACGTGCCCAGCGCTGGCAGCCGCCGCTCGAACCGCTGCCGCCGTCGCAGGGCCAACTTGCGTATCACAGCCGACCGTTGAAATTGCTCGACCGGGCCGAGCCGATCGCGGTGCTCTATGCCACCCCCGATGGCCTCCCTCGCCGCTTTCGCTGGCGCGGCGGGCTGCACGAAGTCGCGCGCGCCGAAGGCCCCGAACGGATCGCGCCCGAATGGTGGCGCGAGAAATCGGGGGTACGATTGCGCGATTACTACCGCATCGAAGACGGCGAGGGCCGCCGCTTCTGGATCTATCGCAACGGCGTTGCAGGAGACGGGCGAGGGGACGCGCCCGAGTGGTTCCTGCAAGGGTTGTGCGCCTAAACCCTCCCCGAGCTAGCTCGGGGAGGGGGACCGTCCGGAGGATGGTGGAGGGGTGACGACGCGAAGCGGCGGCATGTGCCGCCTTACCCCTCCGTCAGCCGCTGCGCGGCTGCCACCTCCCCGAGACAAGCTCGGGGAGG
>JANMPV010000198.1:0-4165 GCA_031370045.1 Novosphingobium sp.
CGCTGGGCGAGAAAGTCGGCTGGCATTGGGGCTTTACCGCGGCGGGGATCGGGATGCTGGTCGGGCTGGCTACCTATCTGAGCGGCCGCCGCCATTTCGCTCCGGATTTGATCGCGCGCGGCGAGAAGGCGCCACCGCTGACCGGCGGCCAGTGGACTTCGGTCGGGGCGATCGTGCTGCTGCTGGTGCCCAAGATCTTCTTCTTCGCCGCCGCCCAGCAAGCCTATGGGATCATGGTGGTGTGGGCCGATACCGCGGTGGACCGCAAGGTTGGCGGGTGGGAATTGCCGGTCACCTGGGTGCTGACCGCCGACGGCATCCTGACCATCGTCGGCGTGTTGTTCGCCAACTGGGCGTGGGGGCGGCTCGCCGCGCGCGGTCGCGAACCGAGCGATATCCGCAAGGTCGGGATCGCCAACTTGATGGTCGCGGCTTCGTTCGTGGTGATCGCCGCGCTGGCGACGCTGGCCAAAGTGCCGATGATCGGCTGGCTGGCGTTCTACCTGGTGCTGGACTTTTCCTACGCGTGGCAAGACCCGCCGTCCAAGGCGCTGATCGCACGTTATGCGCCGCGTTCGGTAAACGGCACGATGTTCGCGATTTCCGCGCTTTCTGGCGCGCTGGGGTTCTTCCTGCTGGGCTATCTCGGGCGGTTCTACGAGCCGCTTGGCGCACCGGCCTATTTCCTGGTGACCGCCATGCTGCCGGTGGCCGGGGCGATCATGCTGATCGTATTCGCCAAGCCGCTGGAGCGGCTGCTGGCCGCAGGTGATCGCGATGGGTTTGCGGCGGTCAGGGGCGAACTGCTCCCCGCCTAAGCCGACAGGGTGCGGGATTAGCCGTGCGGGGTCGCTAAACCGGCCGCTCTTCCAGCATGTTCGCGATCATTGCCTTGAGGCCCTCGTCGTAGCTGGCGAGCACCTCGTGATCGACGGCGGTATCGTAGTGGCTGATCAGTTCGCGCCCGTTCCACCAGTGCAGCGCATAGGCCGGCGGATCGGCGACGATCAGCGGGCGACCGTCGGCCACCGCCGGATCGATCGGGCGCAGCTCGAGCGCCACCGGGGGCGCGGTCGAGGGGCAGGTGGCGACGATCACATCTTCCCAGCGGGTGACGATCGCGCGGTGGATGTGGCCGCAGACCAGCCCGATCACATTGCCCCGCCCGCGCAGGCAATCGGCCAGGCGGTGGACCCACGGCTCGGCGGGATGCGTGTTCATCCACGGTATCCCGACCTCGACCGGCGGATGGTGCTGGACGATCAGCGTCGGACGATCGGGCGCCGCGTCGAGCGTCTCGCGTAGCCAGCGCGCGCGCGCCTCGCAAAACGCGCCGCCGTGGCGGCCTTCCTCCAGCGTATCGAGCACCACCAGCCGCACCGGGCCATCCTCGATGGTGTACTGGAGGAACCCGCCCACCAGCGCCGCTTCGGGAAAGACGGCTGCGAAGTTGCGCCGCACATCGTGGTTGCCCAGCGCATAATGGACCGGAAACGGCAGCGCCGCGAACGCCTCGCGCAGGCGGCGATAGCTGTCGACGTCGCCGCGATCGACCAGATCGCCGGTTGCCAGCATCAGGTCGGGTAGCGGGTTGAGCGCGATCAGCGCGGCAAGCGTCGCGTCTAGCCGCTGGCGATTGAACTCGCCCGGGGTGGCCGGCTCGAAGCCGAGGTGAATGTCGGTAATCTGCGCGACCAGCATTTCATTTTTTACCGTGGCGAGGCGATGGCCCTGCAAAGGCCATCACTTCGAAGAAGTCTGATTGGCGCCCCCGTTGCGCTTGCGATCGAACGAGGCTCTGCGTGAAGCCGGCTGCCGCGTCATCCGCGGCGCCTTTTCGTCCATGTGATAGTCATGGCACATCGCGCAGCTCGATTCCACCGGGTGCGCGACCGAGGCGATATGCGCCCCTGTACCGCCGACGTGGCAGGTGCGGCAGCCACCCTTGCCGTCGAGCCCGGGGATCAGCAGGTCCATCGCGTCGTTGCTGGTCTCGGCCTTCACGTGGCAGGTGGCGCAGGCTTCCTGGGTGTGCTTGGCGTGGGTGAACCAGCCCTTCTTGTAGTACCGCTGGGTCTGGGCGACGTTCTGGATGCCATAGCCTGCGGTCGCCGCGCCGCCGGTGCGGGTGATAACGTGGCAATCGAAACACGCCCCGCCCTTGTTGAACAGCATGTTGATCGCCTGTCCGGCCTCGGTCGGATAGAACCGCACCGCGCGGGCATAATCGCTGGCAGTTTCGGCCAGCGCCCGGTCGCCAGGCACGCGCCTGCTCATGCTGTTGAGGTTGATCGGGCGGGCCGGAGCGCCTGCGGCAAAGTACCCGCGCAGATCGGCCACCACCATCTCGGGCTCGCCATGGCGCAGCGTTCGGAAGGTGCCGCCGATCTTGTCGAAGGTCAGGCTGTGGCAGGTCTGGCAGGCTTCTTCCATCACCACCGGCTTGAACCACACCCCCGAAGCATCGGTCTGGTGGCAATTCTCGCAATTGAGCCCGGTCTGGTCGGGGAACTCCTGCGGGCGGCGACGGACCATCTGGGCGATGCCGTTGGCGGTGGAAAGGTGCTGCGCGTGAGTGAACTTGAGCCCGTCGAACTCCTTGGCGTCGGGCGTCCAGGTGATCCGCTTGACCACCGGATCGATCGGGCGCGGATCGACCAGCACCGTCGGCGTGAGCTGCGGGTGCGAAGTGCCGAAATCGCCGGCATCGGGAATCCTGGTATCGGTCAGGCGCGATTTGAGGCCGTCGTGGCAATCGGTGCAGAACTTCTGCTGGGTCGCGGCCATCGCGCCTGCGCCCTCGTGCTCGGTGTGGCATTCCACACAGCGCCCGGCGGGCTTGTTGAAGGTGGTCGCCACCGCACGCTGGAACGAGGCGAAGCCGGTGGGGGTGCCGCGCGCCTGGACCATGCGGGCCCGACCCGCTTCGCCGCCCTTGATGTGATCGTGGACCTTGGTGTGGCAAGTCTGGCAGGCGTTGTCGCGGATCGCGACGAACGGCTTGACGTGGCACGCCTGGCAATCGTTTTCGAGCCCTTGGTGGGCCAGGCTGAGCTTGCCCGATTCCCACGTCTTGTCGGCGTGGAAGCCGGCCGGGCGGCTGGCGTTCTTTTTGAGCGCAAGGTCGCTGTAGCTGGCGTAGCTCCAGATCGGCCACGCCAGGAACGCCAGCAGCACCATCGCCGCAAACGCCCAGGCGCTCATCCGCTTGCCCGGAACCAGCCCTTTGAGGGTGTAGGCATCGTTGGTATCGGGATCGGAGTTGGAGTGCGAAACCGGGGTCTCGCGGCGCACGGTGAAGGTCGGGAAACGGCTGCGCGCATCCTGCCCCAGCTTGATCCGGTGGCTGCCGAACTTGAGCTCGGAGCCGAGCGTGACATCCAGCTCCTTGCGCTGGACCTGCTGGCCATCGACCTCGAACGGCTGGCCGTTAAGCGATTCGATCTCGATATGGGTTTCGTCGAGCTGGGTGACCAGCGCGTGTTCGGGATCGACCCCCAGGTCGGGCAGATGAAGGCCGCAACTGCTGTCGCGGCCGATCTTCATTTCATCGCCATCGACCCGTTTGGCGCGGACGATCTCGTCCCCGCTGGCCTTCAGTGCGATCTGGCGGACAAGAAAGCTCATGCGCCGCTCACCAGTAGAAGAACACGCTGATCACGTGCGCGGTAAGCGCGGCGATCAACGCGAAGGTTGCAGGGACATGGATGTAGAGCCAGGCCTGAAGCCAGCTCTTGAGCTGGAGATGCCGTCGCAGCTTGGCGAGCAGCGCCTCTTTTTTGGTCAGCAGGGTTTCGACCCGTTCGAACGGGTCGTCGTCGGTGCGCGGGCGAAAGTTACGCAGCTTGCGCAGCTCGGTCATCGCGATCCGGGTGAGATCGCCGGGATAGCTGTTGCGCACGCGCTTCCAGAACGATCCAGCGAACACGTCTTCGCCGAGGCACTTCTCGACGATCGCGGCGGCCTCGGGATCGAGCGGCTGGGCGGCATCGTGGATCTGGCGGTCGAGCTGCTTCATCTGCTCGATCATCACCTTTTCGGTGATCGCGCCGTACTCGTCATTGCGGTTTTGCGACAGCGCCTTGGGCAGCGTCGCGTAGACGTAAATCCCGAACAATCCCGACAGGATCACGATCATCATCAGCGTGTAGGCGAGCGTGTGGAC
>JANMPV010000233.1:0-1666 GCA_031370045.1 Novosphingobium sp.
CGACGGCAAGCTCGACCCGGTGATCGGGCGCGACGAGGAAATTCGCCGGACGATCCAGATCCTTGCCCGGCGGTCCAAAAACAACCCCGCGCTGATCGGCGAGCCGGGCGTGGGCAAGACCGCGATCGCCGAGGGCCTCGCACTGCGCATCGCCAATGGCGATGTCCCCGACAGCCTCAAGGATCGCCGCCTGATGGCGCTCGACATGGGGTCGCTGATTGCGGGCGCAAAGTACCGCGGCGAGTTCGAGGAGCGGGTCAAGGCGGTGCTCGACGAGGTCAAAGGTGCCGAGGGCGAGATCATCCTGTTCATCGACGAGATGCACACGCTGATCGGCGCGGGGAAGGGCGAGGGCGCGATGGATGCGAGCAACCTGCTCAAGCCCGCCTTGGCCCGCGGCGAACTCCACTGCATCGGCGCGACCACGCTCGATGAATACCAGAAGTACGTTGAGAAGGACCCTGCGCTGCAACGCCGGTTCCAGCCGGTGTTCGTTGGCGAACCGACGGTCGAGGACACGATCAGCATCCTGCGGGGGCTCAAGGACCGCTACGAGCTCCACCACGGGGTGCGGATCACCGACGGCGCGATCGTCGCCGCCGCCACGCTGAGCAACCGCTACATCGCCGACCGCTTTCTCCCCGACAAAGCGATCGACCTGATGGACGAGGCGGCGAGCCGGATCCGGATGGAGGTCGAGAGCAAGCCCGAGGAGATCGAGAATCTCGACCGCCGGATCATTCAGCTCAAGATCGAGGAAATGGCGCTCGCCAAGGAGAGCGACCAACCCTCAAAAGACCGGCTCGGCACGCTGCGCGGCGAACTCGCGGGGCTGGAGGAACAGTCCGCCGCGCTGACCACGCGCTGGCAGAACGAGCGCGACAAGATCGCGGCCGAAGGCAAGATCAAGGAGGCGCTCGACGCGGCGCGGCTCGAACTGGAGCAGGCCCAGCGCGCGGGCGATCTCGCCAAGGCCGGCGAGCTCGCTTACGGGCGCATCCCCGAGCTGGAAAAGCAGCTCGCCGAGGCCGAGGGCGTCGATACCTCGAACATGCTGCTGCGCGAGGAAGTCACCGCCGACGACATCGCTGCGGTGGTCAGCCGCTGGACCGGGGTGCCGGTCGAGCGGATGCTGGCGGGCGAGCGCGAAAAGCTGCTCAAGATGGAACAGACCATCGGCAAGCGGGTGATCGGCCAGGCCGATGCGGTGACCGCGGTTTCCAAGGCGGTGCGCCGCGCGCGGGCGGGCTTGCAGGATCCCAACCGGCCTTTGGGCAGCTTCCTGTTCCTCGGCCCCACCGGGGTCGGCAAGACCGAGCTGACCAAAGCCTTGGCGGGGTTCCTGTTCGACGACGACAGCGCAATGGTACGGATCGACATGAGCGAGTTCATGGAAAAGCACGCGGTCAGCCGCCTGATCGGCGCGCCTCCGGGCTATGTCGGGTATGACGAGGGCGGAGTGCTGACCGAGGCGGTGCGCCGCCGGCCCTATCAGGTGGTGCTGTTCGACGAGGTCGAAAAGGCCCACGCCGATGTGTTCAACGTGCTGTTGCAGGTGCTCGACGACGGGCGCCTGACCGATGGTCAGGGCCGGGTGGTCGATTTCACCAACACCCTGATCATCCTGACCAGCAACCTCGGCAGCCAATACCTCGCCAGCCTCGAC
>JANMPV010000240.1:0-4962 GCA_031370045.1 Novosphingobium sp.
GCCGAAAAAGATATTTCCGGGCGCGGTGCCCTCCAGCCGTCCCGATCGCTCCCCCCCATTGCTGAGTTTCGGCTTTGAAACACCCTGGAGGTGGCTTGCCGGAGGGGATTGTCAGGGCCGACCGGCCCGCGCTGGCACCGCTAGCAAAGCGATCCCGCATCGGCAACCGAAACCACCAACGGGTACTGACGCCGAATGGTTAACAAAGGGCTGGACCCTATCGCGCTTATCACCCCATAGCTTGTATTCTGAGCATGTTCAGCGCGATCGCCCTCACCGCCGGGTTTCTGGTGCCCGCCTGGCATCTGCCGTTCGACGTGCATCTGGGCAGTCGCGCCCGCGTCCCATCGTATGTCGTGCGGATCGTTTTGCCGGCGGCGGAACCGCAGGTCGACCTGCCCAGGATAGCCGGTCCCGACGATGCCAGCCGTCCGCTGGTGGTGATCGATCCGGGCCATGGCGGTCACGATCCGGGCGCAAGCGGGGCGGGCAATCTCAGGGAAGCGCAACTCACCCTGACGCTGGCGCGGAGCTTGCGCGACGAACTGGTTCGCCGCGCCCGGGTGCGCGTGGCGCTGACCCGCGACAGCGACCGCTTTCTGACGCTTGAGGAACGATTTGGCATCGCCCGGCGGCTTAACGCCGACCTGTTCGTTTCGATCCACGCCGATGCCGCTGCCGACGATAGCGCGCGCGGCGCGACGCTCTACACCCTCTCGGAACGCGCCTCGGACACCGAAGCCGCCAAGATCGCGGCGCGCGAGAACAAGGCAGATACGATCAACGGTGTGGTTTTGCGCGAGCAGACGGGAGACGTCGCGGCAATTCTGCTCGATCTGTCGCGGCGCCAGACTCTCGATCGCTCGGCCGGATTCGCCAAGCTGGTGCTGCGGGAAAACCAGGGCGCGATCCGGTTCCGCCCCGAGCCGGTCAAGAGCGCGGCGTTCGTCGTCCTCAAATCGCCCGACGTGCCCTCGGTGCTGTTCGAATCGGGCTATATCAGCAACACCGACGACACCGCCCGATTGCTCGATGCCAAATCCCGCCAGGGCTTCGCCGGTGCCTTCGCGCGCGCGATCGAGGCGTACTTCGCCAGGGTCCGCGCGCCAGGTTGAGTAGCGCCGCCGTTGCGGGCTTGCCCGGCTCTGCCTATACGCCCGTCCGATATGGCCGAAACCAGCCCCGCCCAAAACTTCCGCTACCGCATCCGCCGCGACGCCGGGGGCGCTTGGGAATGGTTCAGCCACAACTACCGCACTTCGATGTGGTTCAAGCGCGGGGCGATCGGCGGCGGAATTCTGCTCGTGCTGTACCTGCTGTTCTCGATCTGGGTCGCGCGCGATCTGCCTTCGGCCGACAAGCTGCTGACTTACCAGCCGCCGCTGCCGACGATCGTGCGCGGGGTGGATGGCGAGATTGCCGATAGCTATGCCCGCGAACGCCGGGTCCAGCTGCGCTTCGTCGACTTCCCGCCGCGGGTCTACAATGCGTTCCTTGCCGCCGAGGACCGGACTTTCTGGAGCCACGGCGGGATCGACTACCCCGGGTTTGTCGGCGCGGTGTTCGATTATGTGACCAAGTTCGGATCGGGCCAGCGCGCCAAAGGCGGCTCGACGATCACCCAGCAGGTCGCCAAGAACATCCTGCTGGGTGACGAATACTCGCTCACCCGCAAGCTCAAGGAGATGATCCTGGCCCGGCGAATCGAGGGCGTGCTGACCAAGGAACAGATCCTCGAGCTGTACCTCAACGAGATCCCGCTCGGGCGGCAGAGCTTCGGCGTCCAGGCCGCGAGCCGCGCCTATTTCGACAAGGACGTCAAGGACCTGGCGCTCAACGAGGCGGCGTTCCTGGCGATCCTGCCCAAGGCGCCCGAACGCTATGGCCGGGCCAAGAACGCCGCGCTGGCGATGGAACGGCGCAATTTCGTGCTCGACCAGATGGCCCGGAACGATTTCGCCAGCGAGGCGGAGGTGGCGCAGGCCAAAGCGATGCCGCTGGGACTGATCCAGCGCAGGGCCGAGAGCAAGGGGGTCGATGCCGGCTACTTCCTCGAAGAAGTGCGCCGCCAGCTTCTTTCCAAGTACGGCGAGAAGGCCGAGGACGGGCCGAACAGCGTCTATGCCGGTGGCCTGTGGCTGCGTACTTCGCTCGATCCCGAACTTCAGTTGTCCGCGCGCGACGCTCTGCGCAACGGCATCATGCGCTTTTCGGGCGGTCGGGCGTGGGCCAAGCCGATCGCGACGATCAACTTAGCGGACGGCAACTGGCAGACTCAGCTGATCACCTCGAACCTGGGCATCAATTACAAGGACTGGCGCATCGGGGTTGTGACCCAGCGCAGCGGACCCAATGCGACAATCGGCT
Source organism: Novosphingobium sp. (assembly GCA_031370045.1). Lineage (GTDB taxonomy): Bacteria > Pseudomonadota > Alphaproteobacteria > Sphingomonadales > Sphingomonadaceae > Novosphingobium. The sequence goes on from JANMPV010000240.1 coordinate 2,368, forward strand.
TTGCGGACGGCAAGACCTGGCCGCTCGAAAGCTTGCCCGACGCGTTGCGCGCGGGCGACGTGATCGCAGCGGCCCCAAACGGATCGCGCTATGCGGTGCGCACGATCCCCGAAGTCTCGGGCGGGATGGTGGTCGAAGATACCCACCGCGGGCGAGTCTATGCGATGCAGGGCGGGTTCGATTCGCGGCTCGGCTCGTTCAACCGCGCCACCCAGGCCGAACGCCAACCAGGATCGACGATCAAGCCGTTCGTCTATGCCACCGCGCTCGATTACGGGATGACCCCGGCCTCAATGATACTCGACGGCACGTTTTGCGTCTATCAGGGGGCGGCGCTGGGCGACAAATGCTTCAAGAATTTCGACAGCCGGGGCGGCGGGGGCACGCACACCTTGCGGTGGGGTCTGGAACAGTCACGCAACTTGATGACCGTGCGGATCGCCAACGACACCGGGATGGAGCACGTCGTCAACACCATCAAGCGGATGGGGATCGGCGATTACGATCCGTACCTTTCGATGGCGCTGGGCGCGGGCGACACCACCGTCGCGCGGTTGGTCAACGCCTATTCGGCGCTGGTAAACAACGGCCGCCTCAATCAGCCGACGCTGATCGACTATGTCCAGGACCGCCACGGCAAGGTCATCTGGCGGGCGAAGAACCTCAAGTGCTCGGCCTGCAGCATGGCCGAATGGGACGGCCGGGGAATGCCGCGGTTCAATCCAACCGGCGCGCAGCGGTTGGACCCGCGGACCGCCTATCAGACCGTCCATATGCTCGAAGGCGTGGTCCAGCGCGGCACCGCCACGGTGCTCAAAGACCTCAACCTGCCACTGTTCGGCAAGACGGGCACGACCTCGGGGCCGACCAACGTGTGGTTTGTTGGCGGCACGCCCGACATCGTCGGTGGGGTCTATCTTGGCTATGACCAGCCTCGCAGCCTGGGCGGATACGCGCAGGGCGGCAGGATCGCCGCACCGATCTTCAAGGAATTCGTCCAGAGTACCCGTCACCGCTGGGGCGACGTGCCGTTCCGCGCACCCGGCGGGGTGCGGATGGTGCGGGTCGATCGGGTATCGGGCAAGCGGGTGTTTGCGGGCGATCCCGGAACCGACGCCAAATCGCCGATCATCTGGGAAGCGTTCAAGCCCGATACCGAACCGCGTCGTTCGATCGGCCAGGGCGAGATGGACGCCAAGGCGCGGGTTCTCGCCGCGCTCGAACAAGCGCGCGCCGCGCGGCTGGGGGCGGGCGCGCAGGCCCAGCGCAACATCGCTGCGCCAGGCAACTTCGCCGAAGATCAAGGCGGGATTTACTAACCGGCGGATAACTTCGTGCGCGCCGTGTGACGTGAGGCATTGTGTCGCGCGTCAAACGGCGCGACACTGCGAATCATGCGCACCATCCTCTCCCTGATCGCCGCCGGGCTTGCCCTGGCCCTGCCCACCGCCGCCAGAGCCGAGCTTCCGGCGGGAGCCAAGGCCCCCAACTTCACCGCGCGCGGCGCGCTTGGGGGCAAGCTGTTTTTGGTCAACCTGGCACAGGCGCTGAAGAAGGGCCCGGTGGTGCTGTATTTCTATCCCAAGGCGTTCACCCAGGGCTGCACCCTGGAAGCGCACGCCTTTGCCGAGGCCAGCGCCGATTTCCGCGCCGCCGGGGCCACGGTAATCGGCCTGTCGAATGACGATTTTTCCACGCTCCAGCGTTTCTCGACCGAGGAATGCCGCGACAAGTTCGCGGTCGCATCGGCCACCCCGGCGGTGGTTCAGGCGTATGATGTCGACTTGATCCACAACGGCAAATCGACCGGGCTGACCAAGCGCACGAGTTACGTGATCGGCCAGGATGGCCTGATCAAGCTGGTCCATTCCGACATGGACTACAAGGACCACGTCCGCACCACGCTCGCGGCGGTGCAGGCGATGAGGGCAAAGAAAAAGGCCTGACTCGCGCGCGGCCTTCGACGAGCTCAGGCTGAGCGGGGGTTATTGTTAGTTGTCCAAAAGCCCGCTCATGCTGAGCCTGTCGAAGCACGCGCGCAACATCCGCGCCAAACTTTACAATCGCAACCTTACCGCTAAGCGGGGCGCCATCCCCGTTTGGAGTGATTTGCAATGCGTGCCGAAGGCCAGGCCCATATCGACCGCATCGAGGCGGCGCTGGCATTGGTGCGCAAGTTCCTCGACTGGGACCGCGCGCTGCGCCGCCTCGATGAGCTCAATGCCCGGGTCGAGGATCCGACCTTGTGGAACAATCCCAAGGATGCCGAGGCGGTGATGCGCGAGCGGCGGCGATTGGAAGCGGCGATCGGCACGGTCAAGGGGATCGGTCAGGAGATGGCCGATGCGGTCGAATTCATCGTAATGGGCGAGGCCGAGGGCGACCAGGCGACGATCGACGAAGGTCACGCGACGCTCGCCGCGCTAGCGGACCGGGCCGATGCCGACAAAGTCCAGGCGCTGCTCGCGGGCGAAGCCGACGGGCTTGACACCTACATCGAAATCCACGCCGGCGCGGGCGGCACCGAAAGCCAGGACTGGGCCGAGATGCTGCTGCGCATGTATACGCGCTGGGCCGAGAAGCACGGCTTCAAGA
>JANMPV010000243.1:0-1601 GCA_031370045.1 Novosphingobium sp.
GACCGCAATTGGGAGCTGCGCTATACGCACTCCTCGCAGCGCCTCAGCCTGAGCCGAGCGATCGGGATCGACATGGAAAGTGCCACGATCGCCGCGCAGGGTTACCGTTTCCGTGTGCCCTACGGCACGCTGCTGTGCGTCTCGGACAAGCCGCTCCACGGCGAGATCAAGCTGCCCGGCCAGGCCAACAAGTTCTACGAGGAAGCGATCGCCTCGCACCTGCTGATCGGCACCACCGCCTGCGATCTGCTGCGGGCCGAGGGCGCCCGGCTCCACAGCCGCAAGCTGCGCGCGTTCCACGAACCGCCGTTCCGTTGAGCACCGCCGCCGCAACGATGGAAGCGACGCTGGTCTTTCTGGCTGAACGCAACATCGAATTGCGGCACGGCCTCTACGAGCGGTTTTTCGCGGCGTTCCCCGCCCGGCGCGCGGCTTTCCTGTGCCCCGAAGCAACATCGGTTCGGATGACCGACGAGACGCTACAAATGCTCCACGGTCTTGCTTCTGACGAAACGTGGGTGTGGCCGCTGGTGGCCGAACTCGTCGTCACGCACCGCGCTTACGGTGCCCTGCCTCTGCGCGAATACGACGCTTTCGTCGATATGGTGGTTGAGGAATTGGAAGAAGCGCTCGGGGCCGACTGGACCCGCGATCAGGCCGATGCCTGGCAGGAACAGGCCGCGGCGCTCAAGACGATGATCGGCAAGGCCCAGGCCGAATGGGACCAGGTTTCGCCGCGCGGCTAGCGCGTCAGAAAATCCCGGATTGCCACGCCCAGGTCAGGCTTGGTCACGCAGCCCATGTGGGTGCCGGGAATGGTCACCTGTACCGCATCGGGAAGCGCCGCGGTCAGGGCGGCGGGGTCGCCGTTGTCGCGGTCCTCGTCGCCACAGATGACGACAGTGGGCATGGTTATCGCCGCGAGTGCTGCGGGCGGGGTATCGGCGAAGGTACCAAGCAGATGCCGCGCGGCGACGAGGTCGACCTTCATGCTCTTCATGAACTGCTGCGCCAGATAGGTATCGTCGCCCGGCTTGGCCTTGCCGAACTGGTCGATCGCATGGAGGAAGAAGGCAAGCCGCCCGCTCCACCCGGCAAGGCCCTCGAGGCCCATCCCGCCGAGCACCAGCCGCTGTGGCTCAAGTCCGCCGACGATTGCCCGCACCGACGTGCGCGCGCCGAGCGAGAAGCCGACCAAATCGAAGTCCCCCAAGCCGAGGTGCGCGACCAGCGCTTCGAGATCATGCGCGAGAACGTCATTGGGGTAGCTGGCCGCATCGTGCGGCGCTGCACTGGCGCCATGCGCGCGCAAGTCGGGCATCAGGCATTCGAACCCTGCCTCAGCCAAACGCGCGGCGTGGCCCCACTTGATCCAGTTCATTTCGGCGCTGGAAAACAGCCCATGCAGCAGAACGACTGGTCGGGCGCTGCCTTGCGTTGACCCTGTTCGGTGCAATGCCAGCTTCGCCCCGTCAAACCCGCGATAAAGCTCCATGATCAGCTATCCCCGATGATCGAACCGAGAATCCCGCCCACGGCAGCCATGCCAACGCCAGCGCCCAGCAGCGAGCCCGTCGAGCCACGCTCCCCTTGGCCCAGCG
>JANMPV010000250.1:0-6533 GCA_031370045.1 Novosphingobium sp.
CTACCGACCTTCAGCCTCCAGCCGGTGCGGATCGGCGGGGCAATCACAATCGGCGGAGCGGTGTCCGCAGGCTCGCTGTTTGCGGCGGCCGCGCAAGGCATCAGTCTGCAGGCGGTATCCACGCCCGCAGCTTCTACCCAGACCGGCTCGGGCGGTTTCATCGACCTTGATTCGGGCGGGACGGTCACGGTCAATGGTCGGCTCGCGGCCGGGCACAGGATCGACATCGTCTCACGCGATATCGACATCACCCAGACCGGATCAATCGACGCGCTGGGTTCAACCGGCGAAATCCTTCTCGCATCGAACAACCCCAACGGCGCGTTCATCGGCGACGGGCTGACCACGACCAGCGGCTATATGCTGAGCAATGCCGAATACGCTCGGCTCAAGGCTGGCCAGATCGCGGTGGTCGGGATCGACCAGACCGAGCTGGCGACCGACCTGACCATCGGTTCGTTGACGATCAACGCCAGCCAGTTGTACGGTGCCAACGGAACGGTGCTGTTCGCATCGGGCAACCTTGCAACGCAGACACCGAGCGGGATCCTTCGGATCGTCGGCGCGGTCACCGCCAGCGGCTTTACCGCGACCAACGAGATCGACCTGCTCTCGGGCACGGTCGAACTTGAGGCGGAGAAGGGTTCGCTCAAGGTCGACAATGGTTCGGGCGGGCTCGGCGGGCAAATCGTGTTTCAGGCAGACCACGTCCACGTCGCCAGCGACGCAATACTGACCAAGCTGCGCGCCGATCCGCTCTATGTGGGACACATCAAGGAGCTCAACGCCCCGGCTCTGATCCAGCGGACCGAAGGGGTGCTTACTGCGCTGAACCTCGACTTCTCATCGAAGTCCCAGACGGTCTACATCCAGAACACCGGCTCCATCGCGGTCCCGGCCGGAATTGTAACCCGAATCGACAGCAGCTCAAACACCAGCAACAACAATAACATGGGAAGCGAGGGCACCCGGCCACCGGGAGGCAGCGAATTCGTGATCAACGGCCAGATTCAGACCGACACCGGGATCGTGACCGGCAAGGCGGCATTCGACCTGTTGATCGCTGATCTCAAAGCCGAGGCTGTGAGAGATGGCAAAACCTTCGCCTCCGATCTGACCCCGACGAGCACCTTCAACGGCTGCGTGATTGCAACCGGGGTATGCGCGTTCGGGAATGCCGATCCGGTGGCCGCTTTGTCGAGCGAGATCAGCGTGGTGACCAACGCCACGCTCGACGAATCGCCGGTGGCTCCCGCTGCGGACGACAGCGACGACGGTTCGAGTGACAAGGACGACGAAGACAGCAAGTCCGACGAAGGCTCGTCGCCAATCGCCCCGCCAGCGCCGTTGATCAGCACGCGCGCGCTCGATGGCAACGTCAACGTGGTCGAGCCGGTATCGGGTGCGGGCAATCCGGCGTTGTTCGGGTCTGCGGTCGACGAAACCACCGTTCAGGGAGAAAAGCCGTGATCGCCCGGAGCCTTAGCGGCAATGTGCCGAGCGCGCTGGCCCTGACGTTCGCTCTCGCGCTGAGCCTTCCGACGCCCGCGGCGGCGCAGTCGAACAGCCCGGTCTCGGTCCGCAACAGCTTCCGGATCGGTTCGTCCGGAGTCGCCTGCACCGCGCAGAACGCGCCGCTCGATACACGCCTCAAGGGCATGTTCGATCGTGCCTATAGCCTGAGCTGCCGCGATGCAGCGGGCTCAATCGGCAGCCTGATCGCGGTGCGCCGGGCGGTGGTGCTGGGCGCGGAACCCAGTGGGATGACCGGGCTCGACCTGGCCTGCGGTGCGGTCGACAAGGCCACGCTCGACGGGGTCGGCGCGGTCGATGCCCTGACCTGCCGCGATTCGCGCTCCAACGTCGATTACCGACGCTATGCGATTCAGCGCGGCGGGGTATCGTATCTGGTCGAAGGGCTGGCGGGTTATGACCCCGCACTGCGCCTGGCCCTGTCCACAGTGGTCAACGATCGCGCGCAGAACGGCGAAATCCGCGTCGCCACCACCGAGGTCAGCGATCCGGCCGCGTTCGCCCGGGTTCAGGCGGGACTGCTCGAAGCAAGCGACGCACGCGACGAGGCCTACAACCGCAACAACGGCGGCCGCTTTGCCGAATCCGCAGAGTTCTTCGAAACCATCGCGACGCGCGATCGCGGCAATCCAGGCCGCCTGGCCGAGGCGCTGGCCAACCAGGGCCTGCAACAATCCAATCTTGGCAACTTCAAGGGCGCCGACGACCTATTCGCCGAAGCCAACCGCCAGGTTGCGCGCAGCGACGGTGTCACCCAGCGCCTGTTGCGCAACTATCGCGCGATCAACGCTCTCAACCAGCGCCGCTCGCTGCGCGCGCTCGGCGTGCTGTCCGAGCCGGTGGCAACGGTCAGCGAGAGCTACGCCGAGGTTGCGCTGCGTCAGGGGATCATCGAAAGCCCGCTGGCCGACCAGATCAATCGCGAGAACGTCGCGCTGCAGCGCCTGGGCGGAATCGATCCTGGCCTGAGTGCCGCCGAACGCGCACAGATCCTCGATGCCCAGGCGCAGATGTTGAGCGGCATCGCCAACCGCCAGCGCGGCCGCCTCGACGATGCGACACCGCTGTTGGCCGACGCCTTGCGTGTGATCGACGAAGTGCGTGACGGGCGGGTGCTCTCGACCGGGTTCCTGCGCTCCGAAATCCAGATCGAACTCGCGCTCATAGCCGAAGCGCAAGGGCGCGGGGGCGATGCGCTGGCCTCGTTCGACAAGGCGATCGCGGCGATCGGCGTCGCCTATCCCAGTTCGCCCGCGCTGCTTGCGGCGCAGGCGCGCAAGGCCGCCTATCTGGGCCGCAGCGGCGATGCGGCGGGCGCGCGGGCGCTCTATGCCCAGGTCGTCGAAGCGGCGCCCACCGTGCCCGATTCGGGCTCTACGCTGCGGACAATGCTCAGTCCCTATTTCGCGCTGCTCGCCAGCGATGGCGGAGCGGATGCGGCCAAGGCGCTGTTTGCCGCCTCGCAAGTGCTCCAGCGGCCGGGTGTGGCGCAAACCCAGGCGATCCTGGCGCGCGAATTGTCCGAGGGCAACGACGAGGCTTCGTCGCTGTTTCGTCTGTCGGTCGCGCGCACCCGCGACGTCGCCCGGCTCGACGTCGACGTTGCGCGGATGGCGGCGAACGAGAAACCCACGCCGCAGGATATCGAGAACCTGCGGGTCGGACGCGAGACGCTCAATTCGCTCAAGCAGGATCAGGTCGCGCTGACGTCTAAACTGTCGGCGTTTCCGCGTTACAATGTGCTCGCCCCGCAAAGCCTGGCGATCGCCGATCTGCAAGCCGCGCTGCGGCCCGGTGAGGGCTATTACAAGCTGATGGTCGTTGCCGACGACGTTTACGCGCTATTCGTAACGCCTGATTCGTCGCGGGTGGTGCCGATCGCGGGCAAACTCGGCAATCTCGAAGAGGACGTGCAAGTTCTGCGCGACAGCATCGTCAAGGTCGAGGACGGCGAACAGAAGAATTACCCGTTCGACGTCGTCCGCGCCCGCAAGCTTTACCTCAAGCTGTTCGGCGGGATCGATGGCGATGTGCAGGGGCTCAAGCACCTGATCTTTGAACCCGACGGACCGATGCTCCAGTTGCCCCCGTATCTGCTGGTCACCGCCGATCGCGGGGTCACCGCCTATGCGACCCGGATGAAGCGCGCCGATGGCGATGCGTTCGATTTTACCGGGGTCGACTGGCTGGGTCGCGGGCGCGAAATCTCGATCGCGGTGAGCCCTCGCGGGTTCCTCGATATCCGGGCGCTCAAGCCCTCGACCGCAGCGAAGAACTATCTGGGACTGGGGCACAACACGGTCCCCCTTGCCCGTCCGATCGGTGCCGTGGCGACCGAATGCGACTGGCCGATCGAAACCTGGCAATCGCCGATCGCGCCGGATGAGCTGTTCTTTGCACAGGGCAAGCTTGTTCGCGGCGGCGGCGATGTCCGCACCGACGCGCAGTTCACCGACAGCGCGCTGCTCGCCGATACGACCCTCGACCAATACCGCGTGCTCCACTTTGCCACCCACGGGCTGGTTACCGCGCCGCGCCCCGGCTGTCCGGCGCGGCCCGCGCTGGTCACTTCGTTCGGTGATAGTGGATCGGACGGGCTGCTGACCTTCCGCGAGATCTTCGACCTCAAGCTCAATGCCGACCTGGTGATTCTCTCGGCGTGCGATACTGCCGGGATGGCGACCATTGGCGCCTCACGCGACGCGGGGGTTACCACCGGGGGCAATTTCGCGCTCGATGGGCTGGTGCGCGCGTTCGTGGGGGCAGGCGCGCGCTCGGTGATCGCAAGCCACTGGCCGGTGCCCGACGACTATGACGCCACCAAGCGCCTGATCGGTGGCCTGCTCGATGCCGCGCCGGGCGTACCGATCGCCCAGGCGCTCGAACAGGCGCAGGAAAAGCTGATGGACGATCCGCAGACCTCGCACCCGTTCTACTGGTCGGCGTTCATCATCCTGGGCGATGGTGCCAAGCCGCTGGTCCCATCGACCGCGACCGCCGCTGCGGGAATGGAAACCCCCGCAGCGCGGTAGCGGCGATGGGCTGACTTGCGCCTGGCCGTCTCAGGCCAGCGCGTGGGCATAGCTGCTCGCGTTCAGCTCCTGCTGGACGATCGCCGCAAGATCCCGCAATCGCTCGCGATCCTCGTCGGTGAAGTCGCGCGGGCGTCCGTCGATGACGCACAGGGTGCCCGCGCAAGTGCCATCCATCATGAAGATCGGTGCGCCCGCGTAAAACCGGACATAGGGCGGACCCGAGACCACCGGATTGTCGGCAAAGCGATCGTCGCGCAGTGCGTCGGGGATCACCAGCAACTCGCGCTCGGCTACGGCATAGGCGCAGAACGAAACCTCGCGTGAGGCTTCCTTGATATCGGTACCGACGCACGATTTGAACCACTGGCGGTTGGCGTCGATCAAGGAGACCAGCGCGATCGGCACATCGAACAGCGCCGCGGCGACGCGGGTCAATCGATCGAACCGTTCCTCGGCCGGGGTATCGAGCAGGCCGAGCGCGTGGAGCGCGGCGAGCCGCTGCAATTCGTCGGGCGGCATCGGTGCGGGAACCCAGCGGAACTGGTTGCGTAGCAGCGCGGTGCGCATCCGGGCGCGGGCGAACTCGCGCGAGAATGGGCGCTTGAGCCAGTCCGCCCCCCTGGGAAGTTTCAGTTCGCGAGGCTTGGTGTGCTCGCTGACGACGATCACCGGCGGGACCGACTCGAGGCCCGAAGTGGCACGTTCGATCGCGTCGAGAATGCTTTCGTCGGGCGTCAGGCTGTCGGACTTGACGATCACCAGGCCAACCGCAGTCTTGGTCGAGCCACCGCCGCCTTCGCCCTCGTCCTCGTCGAGAATCTGCAGGCCTTCGTCGAGCAGGCCGAGATGGAGCGGATCGTTGAGCGAGGGTGCCTTGCCGACGATCCGGACAACCGGGATGCGCGTCGGCAGAGGTTCGGGCGATTGCGCCTGCGCCTGGGCCATTGCGCCCGGAGCCTTGCCCTCGCGGGTGACCTCGATCACCATCCCTTCGGCAGCGCCGACGATGTTCAGCCGATCGTTGGCCGGAGCCGCAGCGCGCAGCTCCTCGAGGATCGCATCGACTTGCGCGTCGGTGCGGGTCGGGTCGTAGTGGGTCAGCGCCAGCGTGCCGACACCTGCTTCGCGGCACATCTGCACCGCGTATTGCGGGGTCGAGTGGCCCCACCCGATTTTGGTTGCGTACTCTGCGGGGGTGTACTGCGCGTCGTGGATCACCAGATCGGCGCCACGGAAGAAATCGCTGTGCTCGCGGTCCTGGCCGTGGACCTGGCCTTCGCCGTCGGCCAGTTCGTGCGAATGCGGTTCGTGGTCGCACGAATAGACCATCGTCGCGCCGTTGCATTCCAGCTTGTATGCCAGCGTCAGCGCGGGATGGTTGAGGAACCGCGTGGTAATCCGGACATCGCCGATATCGAAGGTCTGCTCGACCAGGTCGCGATAATCGACCTTGGCCCCGAAGGCATCGAGCGTCACCGGAAAATAGGTGAACTCCATCTGTCCGGCGAGCGTTTCGCGCAGCGTGTCTCCGAACCCGCGCGGAGCATAGAACGTCCACGTGTTGCCCGGTACGAACAGCGGGGCGAAGAACGGAATCCCCTGGATATGATCCCAGTGGGTGTGGCTGATGAGGATCGAGCCCTCATTGCCCGTCAGCTTGTTCTTCAGGATGTGCTGGCCGAGATCGTGCGCGCCGGTGCCGCAATCGATGATGATCATCGTCCCGCCGGGAGACGTAACCTCGACGCACGATGTGTTCCCGCCATAACGCACCGTCCCCGGGCCTGGCTTGGCTATCGAGCCACGCGTTCCCCAGAAGCGGACCTGCATGCGTTCCCCCTGCATTGTTATGGTCGCATCATGCGACAAAATTCGCGCGTCCGCCAGTGGTACGAACGACGCTTATCTACACGATGAAAATCAGGGGGATGTGATCCGACGCACTGGCGGTCGGAGGAGGCCGGA
>JANMPV010000259.1:0-4679 GCA_031370045.1 Novosphingobium sp.
TCGGGCCTCGATTACGAGCGCGTGGTGCTCGCCGGGCTCCAGCTCGGGATCATGCAGGCCTGTCTCGATACGGTCATCCCGTACCTGCGCGAACGCAAGCAGTTCGGCAAACCGATCGGCGCGTTCCAGCTGATGCAGGCCAAAGTCGCGGACATGTATGTCGCGCTGCAATCGGCTCGCGCGTACACCTATGCGGTAGCGAAAAGCTGCGACGCCGGGCAAACCACGCGGTTCGACGCGGCGGGCACGATCCTGCTCGCCAGCGAAAACGCATTCAAGGTCGCGGGCGAGGCGATCCAGGCACTGGGCGGCGCAGGCTACACCACCGACTGGCCGGTCGAACGCTACCTGCGCGACGCCAAGCTGCTCGACATCGGCGCGGGGACGAACGAGATCAGGCGCATGCTGATCGGGCGCGAGCTGATCGGAGCGGGGGGTTAGCCCGCGACGGTTGCATCTGCGGCGCGTGGGGCTGAAAACCTGAATTCAGACCCGCCGCTCCAGCGCCCGCACCATATGGTCGCGCAGGCGCGCGGCGGGCAGCGACAAGTCCGAGGCGGAAAGCAGCGCGATCTCGGTATCGTGAAGGTCTGGCAGCAGATCCGGGTCGTCAATCACCGCCAGGTCCGCCGGGACCATGTCGCGCGGCAACACCGTTACGCCCAATCCCGCGCGCACGGCAGCCTGGCTGCCAGCTAGCGAGGCGCAGGTATAGGCAATCCGCCAGGCATGCCCTGATCGTTCAAGCGCAGCGATGGCGCGCGCGCGGTAGACACACGGCGGGGGCGAGACGGCCAGCGGCAGAGTGTCTGCTCCTTCGATATCGAAACCGCCGGCGGCCGCCCAGACCAGTGGCTCTCGCCAAACACGCACGCCGCTTTCCGGCCCGGCGGGTTCACGCTTGACCAGCACGAGGTCAAACTCGCCCCGGCCAAATGTACCAAGCAAGTTCAACGTCAGATCGCACGAAACCTCCAGCGCGACGCGGGGGTGGCTCTTGGCAAAACGGGCGAGCACCTCGGGCAGATAGGTGGTGGCGAAATCTTCTGGCGTGCCAAGGCGAACGACGCCCTGCAGCGCAGGTTCTGCCATTTCGTCGAGCATCGCCTCGTGTGCGGCGAGCAGACGCCGGGCGTGGCCTAGCAGTTGCTCGCCCGCCGCGCTAAGCCGCACGGCGCGGTGGCCGCGCTCGAACATGCGCAGGCCCAATTGCTCCTCCAGCCGCTTGATCATCAGGCTAACCGCAGAGGGGGAACGAAACAGCCGCGCCGCACTCGCGGTCATATTGCCGGTTTCGGCCACCGTGGCGAAGGCGCGCAGCAGATCGAGATCAATCTGGGTTCGGATCATCGTTTTACTATTAATAAAACTCAATGATGGCGTCAAATTATATCGTTTCTGAAATAGGTCGTCGGGCGCTAGCCGCCGGTCATCACCAAGGAGACGACCGATGAGCCTGTCCATTCTCGAGAAGCCCGCAGCGCAGACCGCAATTGCTCCGCTGGAAGTTGCGATTGCCTACGGCGACGGCATCGGGCCCGAAATCATGACTGTGACGCTTGCCGTGCTGGAGGCTGCCGGAGTGCGACTGGCCCCGCGTGAGATTACCCTGGGCGAGCAGCTCTATCGCGCTGGCAACACTTCGGGAATCGCGCCAGCGGCTTGGGATCACATCGCGGCAACCGGCCTGTTGCTCAAGGCGCCGATCACCACGCCGCTGGGTGGCGGCGTGAAAAGCCTGAATGTGACACTGCGCAAGACCCTGGGACTCTATGCAAATGTGCGGCCCAGCCTGGCCTACGCGCCCTATGTGCCGACGCACTTTCCGCAGATGGACGTGATCATCGTGCGCGAAAATGAGGAAGACCTCTACGCCGGGATTGAGCACCGCCAGACTGATGATGTGTTCCAGTGCCTCAAGCTGGTCAGCCGTTCGGGCTGTCAGCGGATCGTGCGCTATGCCTTCGAGCTGGCCCGGGCGCAGCATCGCCGCAAGGTGACCTGTGTCACCAAGAACAACATCATGAAGCTGACGGACGGCATATTCGTCGATGTATTTCATGCGATTGGCAAAGATTATCCTGAAATCGAGCAGGATCACATGATCGTCGATATTGCCGCCGCCCGGCTGGCGAGCGATCCGCAACGGTTCGACGTGATTGTGACGCCCAATCTCTATGGCGATATTCTGTCCGACATTGCCGCCGAAGTGGCTGGCTCGGTCGGGCTGGCCCCGTCTGCCAACATCGGTCCGCATGCCGCCATGTTCGAGGCGATCCACGGTTCGGCCCCGGATATTGCCGGTCAGGATATTGCCAACCCGTCCGGTTTGCTGCTGGCCGCGTGCATGATGCTGGACCACGCCGGGCATGGTGAGGCCGCCTGCCTGATCCGCAACGCCTGGAGTTGCGCGGTGGAGGATGGGGCGGCCACCGCCGATATGGGTGGCAGCCTGGGTACGCAGGCTTTTGCTCAAGCCGTGATCGGCCGGTTGGGGCAGCAACCCCAGCATCTCAAAGCCGCGCAACCGGCGCCGCCTTTGCTGATCCCGCAGCCAGCCGATGTGACCGCACCAGCACCGGCGCAGCGCGAATGTGTGGGCATCGACATCTTCGTGCAGGAACGGAACTTGCAGCCCAATCGGCTCGCCGCAGCGCTGCTCGCGGCTCCGCTGGGGGCGTTCGAGCTGAAGATGATCACCAATCGCGGGGTGAAAGTGTGGCCCAATCCCAATCCCAACACGATCCTGACCGATCACTGGCGCTGCCGCTTTATCGCCAAGCCGGGCATCCGCATCACCCGCACCAATTCGATGGAAATGGCGTTGCTGCTGAGTCGGGCCGGGATTGATGTGGTCAAGACGGAAGGACTCTACACCTTCGACGGTGTGCCGGGTTACTCGCTGGGGCAAGGCCAATAGAGCGCTACGGTCAAACATCTCCCGGACATCAACAATTAGCATAACATCGGCGGCGGCGGCGGATATAGAGCGTGCATGAGCGCTCCCATATTGCCGACCGCCGTCGCCATCGACAGCCCCGAAGCCCAGGCGCGCATCGCGCACAACCGCGGGTTGGCTGATGCGTTGCGCGCCAAGGTTGCGGAGGCCGCGCTGGGCGGAAACGCCAAGTCGCGCGAGCGGCATACCTCGCGCGGCAAACTGTTGCCGAGGGAGCGCGTCGAACGCCTGCTCGATCCCGGCTCACCGCTGCTCGAAATAGGGCAGTTGGCGGCCAACGGCGTGTACGATGAGGACATTCCCGGCGCGGGGATCATCACTGCAATCGGGCGGGTCAGCGGTCGCAGTTGCATGATCGTGTGCAACGATGCGACGGTGAAGGGCGGCACGTATTACCCGCTCACGGTCAAGAAGCACTTGCGCGCGCAAGAGATCGCCCAGGCCAACCGGCTGCCGTGCATCTATCTGGTCGACAGCGGCGGGGCCAACCTGCCCCACCAGGCCGAGGTGTTCCCCGACCGCGACCACTTCGGGCGGATTTTCTACAACCAGGCGCAGATGAGCGCGGCGCAAATCCCGCAGATCGCCTGTGTGATGGGCAGTTGTACCGCAGGCGGGGCCTATGTCCCGGCGATGAGCGACGAGAGCGTGATCGTGCGCGATCAGGGCACGATCTTTCTGGCCGGTCCGCCGCTGGTCAAGGCCGCGACGGGCGAGGAGATCAGCGCCGAAGACCTCGGCGGGGGCGACTTGCACGCCAAGAAATCGGGGGTGGTCGATCACTTGGCCGAGAACGACGAACACGCGCTGACCATCGTCCGCGATATCGTCAGCCACCTTGGTGCGGTCCATAAGCCCGACATCGATCTGCGCGAACCGCGCCCGCCCAAATACGACGCCGACGAGCTCTACGCCATCGTCCCCGACGACGTCCGCGCGCCTTACGACGTCCACGAGGTCATCGCCCGGCTGGTCGATGGCAGCGAGTTCCACGAGTTCAAGGCGCTCTACGGCTCCACCCTGGTCTGCGGGTTCGCGCATATCTGGGGGATGCCGGTGGCGATCCTCGCCAACAACGGCGTGCTGTTCAGCGAAAGCGCGATCAAGGGCGCGCACTTCATCGAACTCGCCTGCCAGCGGCGCGTGCCCCTGCTGTTCCTCCAGAACATCAGCGGGTTCATGGTCGGCGGCAGGTACGAGGCCGAGGGCATCGCCAAGCACGGTGCGAAACTGGTTACCGCAGTCGCCACCGCCAGCGTGCCCAAGCTGACCGTGGTGATCGGCGGCAGCTTTGGCGCGGGCAACTACGGGATGTGCGGCCGCGCCTATGGCCCGCGGTTCCTGTTCACCTGGCCCAACGCGCGGATCAGCGTGATGGGCGGCGAACAGGCGGCGTCGGTTTTGGCCACCGTCCACCGCGATGCGGAGAGCTGGACCCCCGAACAAGCCGAGGCGTTCAAGGCCCCGATCCGCCAGAAGTACGAGGACGAGGGCAACCCGTATTACGCCACCGCGCGGCTATGGGACGACGGAGTGATCGACCCGGCGCAGACGCGCGATGTGCTCGGGCTGGCGCTGGCGGCGGCGCTCAACGCCCCGGTCGAGGAGGCGCCCCGGTTCGGGGTGTTCCGGATGTGACCATGATCACCTCCCTCCTCATCGCCAATCGCGGCGAGATCGCGTGCCGGATCATCCGCACCGCGCGGCGGATGGGTATGCG
>JANMPV010000298.1:0-2209 GCA_031370045.1 Novosphingobium sp.
GGGCCCGATGGCGCCAGCACGATCACCGGCACCGCCTCGTCGATCAGTGCGATCGGCCCGTGCTTCATCTCGCCCGCCGCATAACCTTCGGCGTGGATGTAGCTGATTTCCTTGAGCTTGAGCGCGCCTTCCAGCGCCAGCGGAAAGTCCGCGCCGCGTCCCAGATAGAGCACATCGCGCGCAGGGGCGACCAGCGGGGCGATTGCAGCGATCTCGGCATCGTGCGCCAGCGCGGCGTTGAGCGCGGCAGGCGCTTCGACCAGGTGATGGACGACCTCCTGCTCCTCCGCCCGGGTCATCCGCCCGCGCCGCACCGCCAGATGCGCGGCGAGCGCGGAGAGCACCGCCAACTGGCAGGTGAACGCCTTGGTCGAGGCGACCCCGATTTCGGGTCCGGCGTGGGTCGGCAGCAACAGGTCGGCCTCGCGCGCCATCGTGCTGGTCGGCACGTTGACCACCACCGCGAACGTCTGCCCCGCCGCCTTGCAGTGGCGCAATGCGGCCAGCGTGTCCGCCGTCTCCCCGCTCTGCGAAATGAACAGCGCCAGCCCGCCCGGCTCGAGCACCGGGTCGCGATAACGAAATTCGCTGGCAAAATCGATATCGACCGGCAGCCGCGCGAACTGTTCAAACCAGTATTTTGCGACCATTGCCGCATAATAGCTCGTCCCGCAGGCGACGATCGTCACCCGGTTGATCGTCGAGAGATCGAAGTCGAACTGCGGCAGCGCCACCGACTGATCGACCTGGCGGATATAGCTGCGCAAGGTCTGCGCGACCACCGTCGGCTGCTCGAAGATCTCCTTCTGCATGAAGTGGCGGTATTCGCCCTTCTCGATCGCCGCAGCAGTCGCGCCCGAATGGACCGTGGGCCGCTCGACCGGGTTGTTGGCGACGTCGTAGATCGTCGCGCCATCCCTGCGGATCACGACCCAATCGCCTTCCTCGAGGTAGCAGATGCGCTGGGTCAGCGGAGCGAGCGCGAGCGCGTCTGAGCCCAGATAGGTCTCGCCGTCTCCATACCCCACCACCAGCGGCGAGCCGAGCCGCGCGCCGATCAGCATATCGTCGTGCGCGCGGAACGCGATCGCCAGCGCAAACGCCCCGCGCAACTGTGGCAGCACCGCCTTGACCGCATCCTCGGGCGTATCGCCGGCCTCAACCCGCTCGGACACCAGATGCGCGACGACTTCGGTGTCTGTCTCGCTCTCGAACCTGCGCCCGCGCGCGGCCAGTGCATCGCGCAGCGGTTTGTAGTTCTCGATTATCCCGTTGTGGACCAGCGCCAGTTCGGCGGTCGCGTGGGGGTGAGCATTGGCCGCAGTCGGCGCGCCGTGGGTCGCCCAGCGGGTGTGGGCGATGCCGGTGTGGCCCGCCGCCGGATCGCGCTCGAGCACCGCGACGAGATTGAGCAACTTGCCCGGCGCGCGGCGGCGGATCAGCTGGCCATCGGCGATCGTGCAAACGCCCGCACTATCGTAGCCACGGTATTCCATCCGCCGCAGTCCATCGACCAAGCGTTCCGCGACAGGTTCGGCGCCGACGATACCGATAATTCCACACATTGCTTTCTAAGTCCTATCGGGCGTGGTGTATGGGACGCGGATTCCCGGCATGTTCGCCGGAAAGTCCCGGATATTTCGGGTAACGAGAATAGCCCCGTGCTCCTGCGCCGAAGCGAAGATCACCGCATCGGGCAATTTCAGCGACCGCTTGTTGAAGCGAAGGTCGGCAGCGCGCCGGGCGATTTCAGGCGAAAGTTCGCGTACCGAATAATTCTGAAGGTATTGCTCAGTTTCAAGTCGCGCCGGCGGCGGCATTCCAGCCAAAACCTCGATCCAGGTTACCCGGCTAATCCACGGTCTCGACGCCCGACGCAGTTCATCGAGCGCCTGCTGTCTGCGGGCCAGCGCGTCGATGATGATGTTGGTATCGAAATAGATGTCGCTCATGCGGCGGCATCTTTCTCCTCGCGCAACGGTCCGTGCTTCGCCGGATCGTATTCGGGATCCCACTCTCTAACCCACTCCTCGCGGAACCGGTTCTGATAATCCATGCCATCTTCGGTGAACCCGTACTTGGCCCACAACCCAAACCCGGCCTCGAGCCAGTCCTTGTTGCTTTCTGCAATGTAGCTGGCAACCGCTTCGCGGATGACCGCAGTGCGCGATTTGCCCTCGTTCTTGGCGATCTCGTCGAGCCGCCGCAC
>JANMPV010000327.1:0-1884 GCA_031370045.1 Novosphingobium sp.
ATTATCAAGGCCGATCCCGCGCGAGACGTCCTGAACATCCGCGCCGACCGCCTCGCACAAGTCGGCGATCTCGTTGATGAAAGTGATCTTGGTCGCCAGAAACGCGTTGGCGGCGTACTTGATCAGCTCGCTGGTGCGCCGCCCGGTGAACAGGATCGGGGCCTGGTTGAGGAACAGCGGGCGATAGACCTCGCGCATCGTCTCGCGCCCGAAATCGTCCTCGGCGCCGATCACGATCCGGTCGGGGCGCTTGAAATCGGCAATTGCGGCGCCCTCGCGCAGGAACTCGGGGTTGGAGACGACGCTGACGCGGTGCGCGCAGCCAGCTTCCTGGATGATCCGCTGAACCTCGTCGCCGGTGCCCACGGGGACGGTCGATTTGGTCACCACCACCGCATCGCCGGTCAGGTTGGCGGCGATTTCCTTGGCCGCGGCATAGACATACGTCAGGTCGGCATGGCCATCGCCGCGGCGGCTGGGGGTGCCGACCGCGATGAATACCGCGTCGGCCCCGGCCACGCCTTCGGCAAGCGAGGTGGTGAATGCCAGCTGCCCGGCGGCGACGTTGCGCTTGACCAGATCGTCGAGCCCCGGCTCGAAGATCGGCATGACCCCGGCGTGGAGCCGCTCGATCTTGGACGGATCGGTATCGACGCACACCACGTCGTGCCCGAAATCGGCGAAACAGGCACCCGAGACGAGACCGACGTATCCCGCCCCGACCATGCAGATTTTCACGTGAGAATTCCCCGACTTTAATTTGGGCGGCGCCATTAATTTTAGCGGCTGGGCCGCCCGATAGCTAGGCGGCTTCGTCGTCGGCGCGCGCGATAGCGTCCCGCGCGACCAGATACCAGCGCTGGCTACCCTCCAGCCCCAGCGCGGTCAGCCGCCCCGACTGGAACGCCCCGGTATCGATGCCGATGCGGTTGGGCATCTCCTCCACCGCCGCGGTGATGGTGTGGCCGTGAACCACGATGCAGCCGAGATCGCGGGTATCGGAAATGAAACTCTCGCGAATCCAGCGCATATCCGCCGGGTTTTGATCCTCCAGCGCCACCCCGGGGCGGATCCCGGCGTGGACGAACAGATAATCTCCGATCGCCACCGCATCTTCGGCGTCGCGCAGGTAATCGATGTGCGCCTGCGGCACCGCCTCGCGCATCCGCGCCTGGAGTTCGTCGAGCGACAGTTCGCGATAATCGGTGCGGTCGACCGGATAGCTGAGCACGGTCTCCTTGCCGCCATAGCGCAGAAAGTGGCGCAGCACTTCAGTGCGTTCAAGGCTGTCGAGGAACATCTCTTCGTGGTTGCCCGCCAGCAGCCGCACCCGACGGCGTTCACCCCAGACCATCGCGGCGTCGATCACCCCGGCGCTGTCCGGTCCGCGATCGACCAGGTCGCCGAGCAGGACAACGGTGGTTTCTGCGGCGGGCCGCGCCGCGTCATCGGTATCGATCGCCATGATCAGCTGTTCGAACAGGTCGAGCCGCCCGTGGATATCACCGATCGCATAGACGCGTTGACCCTCGGGCACCGCAGAGGCAGCCTCGAAGGGGGCGGGATCCGCCGAAAAGATGGAGCGCAGTCGATTGATCATGCCGGTAACGCCTGAGGCGCGGTCCTATAATGCGAGGCCGTTTTTGCCTCAACCCCGCATCAATGCGGTGGGCTCTTGCGGGTTCCACGAATGGGGCATGGGCCACCGCGGGTGGTACGCAAAAGCCACGCGATTGCGCAAAGCAAATCCTACGCCCAATTTTTTGCTTGTGCAATGCAGCATGAAACGGCAGTCGAGCCTGGCAACGCTCGAGGACGGCCCGCTACCACGAGGCTTCCCGGCGCTGCGCAGGTGGGACGACGCGTCAACTTTTGAAGGATTTT
>JANMPV010000068.1:0-2582 GCA_031370045.1 Novosphingobium sp.
CGCAGCCACTTGTTCACGTTGCCCGCGCCCGCGTTGTAGGCGGCGATGGCCAGCGGATAGCTGCCGCCGAAGTAGTCCATCATCCGCCCGAAATAGGTCGAGCCGAGCATGATGTTGTAATTGGGATCGCTCATCAGCGAATCGGGCGAATAGGCGAGGCCGACTTTGCCGGCCTGCTCGCGCGCGGTCCCGGGCATCAGCTGCATCAGCCCGCGCGCGCCGGCGTGGCTGACCGCGTTCTGCGCGAACTGGCTTTCCTGGCGGGTCAGCGCGTGGATGATCGTCCAGCTCTGGGTGGTCCCCTGAGGCACCGGAATGCGCGGGAACGCGATCGACTGGAAATCGAGATAGCCGTTGGCAGCCGCAGCCTGCCCGACGATCACGCCCAGATCGCGGCGGCCCAGCGCCTGCGCCATTTCCGCCACCAGCATGTGCTGGCCCGGAGTTTCGGCATGATCGCAAATCTCGCGGAAAAAGCGGATCGCGGTGCGCCAGTCGCTCTCGCGTGCGACTTCACGAACCGCAGCGGTCAAAGGCGCGGCGTTGAACGCGATGCGCTCGGCTTGGGTCGGGACGGCGGCGGGCGCGGCGGGAAACGTCGGTAGCGGACGGCCCAGCCGTTCGAGCGCGAGCTGGCCGTAGAAGTAATCGGGATACTGCGCGGCCATCTCGAAAAAGCGTTGGGCGCTGGCGGTTTCGCGCGCCTGGGATGCGGCAAGGCCAGCCCAGTAGAACCCCTTGGATCGGGTTTGCGGGGTCTTGGCCGCGGCGCCGTACTTGTAAAACAGCGGCGAGGCGGCGGACGGATCGTGCAAGTCCCACAGCGCCTCGGTTCCGCCCAGCCACACCAGCGAAGTATAGTCGTCGCGCAGGCCAAGTCCGGTTGCGCTGACGTCGGTGCCCGGTGCAAACGCCTGGTCGATGGCTTGGGCAATCCGCACCGCGGTGCGCGGATCGCCTTCGCTGGCCGCACCCTTGGCGTTGACCAGCATTTCGTCGACCCATTTTTCGGCGTCCGCAGGAGGCCGCGACAGCGGCGGGCGGTTGGCAAGCAGCGAACGCGCCGCACCCGTGCTGCCGTTCTTGCGCAACATGCGGGCGCGCTGGAAGACATAGCCGGGGTCGGTCAGGAAATTGGCGGTCTCGACGGTCGAGACGATCGGGTTGGCGGCGCTTCCAGCCAAGGCCGCCAGCCGCGCTCCGTCGATTGCGCGCCGCTGCGCCGAGACGAACCCAAGCTGGCGCTCAGCCTGCGCCTGCGACCCGGCCCACAGCAGCGCGTCCATCCGCGCGTCCTGATCGTCGAGCCCGAACCTGGCGTAGAACTGGCTGAACAGCGCAGCCTCGGCGGCATCGCTCATCGGCCCGCCGCGCCACGCGGCGCGGGCCACGGTTTCGGCTTCGGGGCGGCGCAGCGAGGCAAGCGCCAGCGCGTATTGCGCACGGCCGGGGTTGGTCAGTGGCGGAAAGCGATCGAAAAACGCGATCAGGCGCGCAGGCTCGACATACTCGCGGCTCAGCGCGTCCTCGGCGTAGCGGCGCAGCTTTTCTTCGTCGGGCAGGCCGGGATAGCTGGCCACGAACCCCGAATAGTCGGCGAATCCAAAGCGGTTGGAGGCGCTCAGCGTCTTCCAGCGGTCGATCGTATAGGCCATGCTGGTTGGCCCCTGCGCGCGCAGGGCGGTGCGGGCGCGATCCCACGCGTTGTCGTCGCCCGGCTGGACCGCCATCCCCTGGGCATGCGCGACGAATGGCGTCAGCAATCCGGCGACAGCGAACAGGGTGAATGCGATGCTGTGCTTGACCATGCTGGACATCCTGCGCTTCGGCTCCTTATCAGGCGCTGAATAAGCCCGGTTTATTCGTCACGCAGTGCTAAGCGGCACTGGATGGCGCGATTTTGGCCAATTCGGGGAGTCCTGTCCATGTTTTCCGGCTCGATACCGGCTCTAGTCACCCCGTTTTCCGACGGAGCGTTCGACGAAAAGGCGTTTCGCCGCCTGGTCGACTGGCAGATTGACAACGGATCGAAGGCGCTGGTGCCGTGCGGGACCACCGGCGAGGCCTCGACGCTGTCCAATGCCGAGCACCACCGGGTGATCGAAGTTTGCGTCGAGCAGGCCGCGGGCCGCGTTCCGATCATCGCCGGGTGCGGCAGCAACGACACGATGAACGCGCGGCTCCACATGAACTTCAGCCGCAAGACCGGCGCCGCCGCCGCGTTGTGCGTCGCGCCGTATTATAATCGCCCGAGCCAGGCCGGGCTGATCGCGCATTTCAGCTTCCTTGCTGAAAACAGCGCGTTGCCGATCGTGCTCTACAACGTGCCCGGCCGCACGGTGACCGATCTGCTGCCCGAAACGGTTTGCGAGCTGGTCAACCGCTTCCCCGACAGGATCGTCGGGATCAAGGACGCCAGCGGCGATCTCAGCCGCGTCACCGACCATCGGATGGGGATCACGGGCACGTTCTGCCAGCTTTCGGGCGACGACGAGCTGGCGCTGCCGTTCAACGCGGCGGGCGGGGTCGGCTGCATCTCGGTCACCGCCAATGTCGCGCCAGCCTTGTGCGCTGAATTCCAG
>JANMPV010000522.1:0-7695 GCA_031370045.1 Novosphingobium sp.
CGCACCGCCGGGTAATCGTCGAGCGCGAAGCTGCCTTGCTCGCAGACGTGGGTATAAGCGAACAGCGCGATGTCGGCGAGCGTGGCGCCGCTGCCGACAAACCACTCCTGGCGGGCGAGGTGATCGTCCATCAGCTTCAACGCCGCCTCGCCCGCGGCGCGCTTGGCCGGAATCTGCGCGTTCTGCGCCTCGCTCAGCTTGCTCTGTCCGACGAAGCGCAGCCAGAAGCGCAGCGTGGCGACGTTGGGTTCGTGGTTATACTGCTCGAAGAACATCCACCGCAGCACGTCGGCCTGGGCGAAGCGATCGTCGGGAACGAGCGCCGAGCCTTGCGCCAGATACCAGCAGGCCGCGTTGCTTTCGGGCAGAAAGCGGTCCCCGATCTGGAGCACCGGGATTCGCCCATTTGCGTTGACCCCGGCCAGAAAGCCCGGTGTCCGCGTCTCGCCCTTCATGATGTCGTAATTGCGAATGGCGAGCGAAATGCCGAGCAGCGCTGCGGTCAGCACGATCTTGTAGCAATTGCCGCTGCGCGGATCCTGGTGGAGGATGAGATCAGGCATGGCTCAAACTTTCAGCACGATCTTGCCGATATGCACGCCCGATTCCATCCGCGCATGCGCGGCAGCGGCATCGGCCAGCGGAAAGGTCTGGTCCATCATCGGGCGGATCGCGCCGTCGGCGACCAGCGGCCAGGCGTGTTCGAGGATTTCGCTCGCCAGCGCGGCCTTGAACGCATCGGGGCGCGGGCGCAGCGTCGATCCGGTCAGCATCAAGCGGCGGCGCATGATTTCGGCCAGGTTGATTTCGGCGCGGACCCCGCCCTGAACCGCAATGGTCACGTGGCGCCCGTCATCGCCCAGGCATTTGAGGTTGCGCGCCACATAATCGCCCGCGACCATATCGAGGACCAGTTCGACCCCCTTGCCTTTGGTAAAGCCCAGAACCGCCTCGACGAAATCCTCGGCCTTGTAGTCGATCGCGAGCGCCGCGCCGATCTCGCGCGCAGCGGCGCACTTGTCCGGTCCGCCGCAGGTGACGAGCACGGTCAGCCCGAAGGCGCGGCCCAGCATAATCGCCATCGAGCCGATCCCGCTGGTCCCGCCGTGGACCAGCAACGTCTCGCCATCGCGGGCGAAGCCACGCTCGAACACGTTGTGCCACACGGTGAACAGCGTTTCGGGCAGCGCCGCGGCCTGATCGAGCGGCATGCCTTCGGGCACAGGCAGACAGTGCCCGGCGTGAGCGACGCAGTATTCGGCATAGCCCCCGCCCGAAACCAGCGCGCAGACCTGGGTGCCGACCAGCGGCATGACCACCCCCGGTCCGGTCGCGACCACCTGCCCGGCGACTTCGAGACCGGGGATCGGCGAGGCGCCCGGTGGGGCGGGATAAAAGCCCTGGCGCTGGATCACATCGGGGCGGTTGACCCCTGCGAACGCCACGCGGATCAGAACCTGATCAGCCCCGGGAACCGGCACGGGAAGGGTTTCGGGCCGAAGCACCTCGGGCGGGCCGGCTTGCGCGAACCCGATCGCGGTCATGGTCGCAGGGATTTCGGCCATTTCTGCCCCTTCTGTGCCCCGGATGTCACAGTTGCCGTTGCCTAGCCGCGCACCCGCTTGACAGCAAGCGCGCTTGAGGGGGATGTTGCAGCGCAATGGACTTGGATGACCTGCCCCGCCCCAGAGGCGATGCCGCAAGCAAGCTGGCGGGCGAATTGCTCGACCCCTATTCGGTCGATGAACTCAACACCCGCATTCAACAGTGCGAGGCCGAGGTGGTGCGGATCGTCGCCCACCGGGACAAGGCCAAAGCCCACCGCGTTGCCGCCGACGCCCTGTTTGGCGGTTCGAAGATGATTCGCAGTCCCGAAACGCCGTGACCCGCCGGGCCGCCCTTTGCAACGCCGGGCGCGCTACCCATATCTTCGGCATATCCTCTGCGCTTGCGGCATCGACTTCCCCAAAAGACGGGCTTGCGCAAGCCTTCGTTAACCGTAATTCTTCATACCTCCTCATCAGAGGTCATTGAGGCGAAAGCCGGAAAGTACCGCGATGCCCAGTTTCGCCCAGTCGCTTGAAAAGACGCTCCACGCCGCGCTCGGCAATGCGTCGGACCGGAGCCACGAATACGCCACGCTCGAGCATCTGCTGCTCGCGCTAATCGACGACGCCGATGCCAGCCAGGTGATGACCGCGTGCGGGGTCGACCTGGGCGATCTGGGCGACGTGGTGAAGCAGTACCTCGATCAGGAATACGAATCGCTCAAGACCAGCGACAAATCCGATCCCGCGCCCACCGCGGGTTTCCAGCGGGTGATCCAGCGCGCGATCCTCCATGTCCAGTCGAGCGGCAAGGACACCGTGACCGGGGCCAACGTGCTGGTCGCGCTGTTTTCCGAACGCGATAGCTACGCGGTCTATTTCCTCCAGCAGCAGGACATGAGCCGCCTCGATGCGGTCAGCTACATCAGCCACGGCATCGGCAAGGGCGGCCGCCAGATCGAGACCAAGGCCCCCAAAGGCACCGAGAGCGAAGGCCCGCAGACCGAGGAAAAGGGCGGCGACAGCAAGGGCGACGGCAAAGGCGCAACCAAGAAGGATTCCGCGCTCGACCAGTTCACGGTCAACCTCAATGAAAAGGCGCTCGCGGGCAAGATCGATCCGTTGATCGGGCGCGGGCCCGAGGTCGACCGGACGATCCAGATCCTGTGCCGCCGGAGCAAGAACAACCCGCTCTACGTGGGCGATCCAGGCGTCGGCAAAACCGCCATCGCCGAGGGCCTGGCGCGCAAGATTGTCGAGGGCGAAGTGCCCGAAGTGCTGACCGAGGCGGTGATCTACAGCCTCGACATGGGCGCACTGCTGGCTGGGACGCGCTATCGCGGCGATTTCGAGGAGCGGCTCAAGCAGGTCATCTCGGAACTCGAAAAGATGCCCCACGCGGTCCTGTTCATCGACGAAATCCACACCGTGATCGGGGCCGGTGCGACCAGCGGCGGGGCGATGGACGCCTCCAACCTGCTCAAGCCCGCGCTGAGCGGCGGCACGATCCGCTGCATCGGCTCGACCACCTACAAGGAATTCCGCAACCACTTCGAAAAAGACCGCGCGCTGCTCCGCCGGTTCCAGAAGATCGACGTCAACGAGCCGACCATCGAGGACACTATCAAAATTCTGCGCGGGCTGCGGACTGCGTTCGAGGATCATCACAAGGTCAAGTACACCCCCGACGCGATCAAGACCGCGGTCGAGCTCTCGGCGCGCTACATCAACGACCGCAAGCTGCCCGACAAGGCGATCGACGTGATCGACGAGGTCGGGGCGATGCAGATGCTGGTCCCGCCAAACAAGCGCAAGAAGACGATCACCGCCAAGGAGATCGAGCTAGTCATCGCGACGATGGCGCGGATTCCGCCCAAATCGGTCAGTTCGGACGATAAGAAGGTCCTGGAACACCTCGATCGCGATCTCAAGCGTGTGGTTTTTGGGCAGGACGCAGCGATCGGCGTGCTGGCAACCGCGATGAAACTGAGCCGCGCGGGCCTGCGCGAGCCGGACAAGCCGATCGGCAGCTTTCTGTTCAGCGGCCCGACCGGCGTCGGCAAGACCGAAGTCGCGCGCCAGCTCGCCAACATCATGGGCATCCCGCTCCAGCGCTTCGACATGTCTGAATACATGGAGCGCCATTCGATCAGCCGCCTGATCGGCGCGCCTCCGGGCTATGTCGGGTTCGACCAGGGCGGGCTGCTAACCGATGCGGTCGACCAGCAGCCGCATTGCGTGCTGTTGCTCGACGAGATCGAAAAGGCCCACCCAGACCTGTTCAACATTTTGCTCCAGGTGATGGACAACGGGAGGCTCACCGATCACCACGGCAAGTCGGTCGATTTCCGCAACGTGGTGCTGGTGATGACCACCAATGCGGGCGCCAGCGACATGGCCCGGCAGGGCATCGGTTTCGGCGATACCAGCAAGGAGGACGCCGGCGACGAAGCGGTCAAGAAGATGTTCGCGCCCGAATTTCGCAACCGGCTCGATGCGATCGTGCCGTTCGCCTATCTGCCCACAGGCGTGGTCAGCCGCGTGGTCGACAAGTTCATCCTCCAGCTCGAGCTCCAGCTGGCCGATCAGAACGTCCACATCCAGTTCGACAGCGACGCGCGCGAATGGCTTTCGAAGCGCGGCTACGACAAGCTGTATGGGGCACGACCGATGGCCCGGCTGATCCAGGAAAAGGTCAAGCAGCCGCTCGCCGAAGAGCTGCTGTTCGGAAAGCTTGCCCACGGCGGCGAAGTCCATGTCAGTCTCAAGGACAATGCGCTTTCGTTCGAGCTGACACCGGCCCCGCCCAAAGTGGTCAAGAAGCGCCCGAGCAAGGCAAAGAAAGCCGCTTCGGCTCCGGAACCGAGTGAAGACAGCAGCGAATAGCGGCGGTTATCGTTGCGCCGATGTCGCCACGGCAGCGGGGGGGATTGTCTGGGCTACGAACCCTGGCATTTCCGCAGTCATTCCGGCCTGCCATTCTGCTAGCGTCAGGGTTTCGTCCGTGTTTCTATCGAAGCGGGCGAAGCGGGTGTTTGCGTTGGCGACCCATTCGCCCAAGGTCAGCTTTCCATCGTGATCGGCGTCGGCAGCTTCGATCAGCTTTTCGGACGACAGGTTCGGCCCGCGCCCGATCGCGGCGCGCGCGGCGTCCATTTCGGTGAGCGTGACCGCTCCGTCCTTGTCGAGATCCATCGCCTGGAAGATGGTCTGCGAGGCCCGCGCGTTTTCCGCCGAAGTGACCACGCCATCGCCGTCGGTATCCATCCCGGCAAAGCTGAGCAGCGGCTTGGTTGCGGCAGGATCGGCGATCGCGGCGGGAACCGGGGTCGCGGTAGCCGGCGCGGTTGCGGTCGTGTCTTGCGCTTCGGGACCGGTTTCCTTGGCACCGCAGCCGGTCAGCGCCAGCCCCCCCATCACCAGCCCGCAGAACCCCAGCGCGAGCGCCAGGGAGCCGGTCCGTGCCGCTCCGTTCCATGCCTTGCGCATCGTAATCCCTTTACCCATTCGCAATCTGGGCCCATTCGCGGTACGGTTTGGTGCCGTCCACCCTGCGGCGCCCATCGTGCGGAGGCGCGAACCTAGCGGGTTTGCCTTTGCTTGCAACGCCCTTGGCAGGATTTTGAGGGGGTCGGGAACATTGGGCGCGGCTGGTCGATTGAACCGACGATGAGCTTGCCTTTCGCGTGGATCCGGCCCGAGCCGCATGGCATTCACGTCGTCCCTGCCGATGCCTGGATCGATCCGGCACGCCCCGCGGGGCTGGCGCTGGTCACCCACGGGCATGCCGATCACGCCCGCGGCGGCCACGACGGGACCGTCGCCACGCCCGAGACGCTGGCGATCATGAAGCTGCGTTACGCCACCGACGCGGGGGCGGCGCCAGTCGCGTATGGCGAGACGATCCGCCTGCCCGGCGGGGTCGATGCGACCTATCTGCCCGCAGGCCATGTGCTGGGATCTGCGCAGATCCTCCTTGAACACGCGGGCGAGCGGGTGATCGTCACCGGCGACTACAAGCGCCGCGCCGATCCTACCTGCCCGCCGTTTCAGGTAACCAGATGCGATGTGTTCATCACCGAGGCGACTTTCGGCTTGCCGGTGTTCCGCCATCCGCCGATCGGCGAAGAGATCGCCAAACTGCTCAAGGCCCGCGCCGACAACCCCGATCGCTGCGTACTGGTCGGCGCTTATGCGCTGGGCAAGGCGCAGCGGGTGATCGCCGAACTGCGCCTGGCAGGGTATGCCGAGCCGATCTGGCTCCACGGCGCGCTCGAGCGGATGTGCCGGTTGTACGAGGAACTCGGCGTCGATCTGGGCGATCTGCGGCTGGTGAGCGACGCGCCAAAGGGCGCGCTGGCGGGGCAGATCGTTATGGCCCCGCCATCGGCGCTCAACGACCGCTGGAGCCGCCGCCTGCCCGATCCGATTACCGCGATGGCCAGCGGCTGGATGCGCGTGCGCCAGCGCGCCCGCCAGCGAAACGTCGAGCTGCCGCTGGTGATCTCCGACCATGCCGATTGGGACGAGCTAACCCGGACCATCGAGGAAGTTAACCCCGCCGAAAGCTGGATCACCCACGGTCGCGAAGAGGCACTGCTGCGCTGGTGCCAGCTCCACCAGCGCAAGGCGCGTGCGCTCGCGCTGGTCGGATACGAGGACGAGGATGATTGAGGTGGTGGCAGCGCGGCGCGGGTGCTTCGACAGGCTCAGCATGAGCGGGTTTTGGTCGTGGAATTCAGAAAAACGTCCGCTCGTCCTGAGCCTGGCGAAGAACGCACGCTGACCGTGGAGAAGTTTGCCGCCCTTGTCGATGCTCTGGTCTATACCCGCAGCCGCAACGGCAAGCTGGCGTTGATCGCACAGTATCTGCGCGAAACCCCCGATCCTGACCGTGGCTGGACACTGGCCGCGCTGACCGACGGTCTCGATTTCCCCGCGGTCAAAGCCTCGACCATCCGCAACTTGCTGATCGAGCGGGTCGATCCGGTGCTGTTTGCGCTGAGCCGCGATTCCGTTGGCGATACTGCCGAAACCGCGAGCCTGCTGTGGCCCGAGCCTGTAGGTGACATTGCGCCGTCACCGACCGTGTCCGAGGCTGTGGCGGAGTTGCAGGGCATGACCCGCGCCACCACGCCGACCGAGCTCGCCGCGCTGCTCGACCGGCTCGACGCCAACGGGCGTTACGCACTGCTCAAGCTGGCAACGGGCGCGATGCGGATCGGCATTTCTGCGCGGCTGGCCAAAGTCGCGTTTGCGCAGGCGTTCGAGGTGTCGGTCGATGATGTCGAGGAGTACTGGCACGGCCAGTTTCCGCCCTACGCCGAGCTGTTCGCGTGGGCCGCCGACGGTGCTCCCGCACCCGACGCCAGCGATGTGCCGCTGTTCCGCCCGTTCATGCTCGCCCACCCGCTCGAAGGCCCCGCGATGGCGGCGATGGAAGGAGATTTCGCCAACTACGCCGCAGAGTGGAAATGGGACGGTATTCGCGTTCAGATCGTCCATGTGGCCACCGGGCAAGGCGGTGAAACCCGAGTGTATTCGCGCAGCGGCGACGATATTTCCGCGACGTTCCCCGAAATCGCCGCCGCACTGACCATCCCTGCGGTGCTCGATGGCGAATTGCTGGTTCGCGGCAGCCACCAGGGCGGTGAAGCGGGCGGGGCAGCCAGCTTCAATGCGCTCCAGCAGCGCCTGGGACGCAAGGCGGTGAGCAAGAAGATGCTTGCCGAAGCGCCCGCGTTCGTGCGGCTCTACGATCTGCTGATCCGCAAGGACGAGGACTTGCGTCCGCTGTCGTGGGAACAGCGCCGCGCCGAACTGGAAGCGTTCGTGCCTCGTCTGGACCCCGCCCGTTTCGATCTATCCGGCGTGATCGCCGCAAGCTCGCTCGCCGATCTCGCCGCGATCCGCGAGCGGGCGCGCGACGAGGCGATCGAGGGCGTGATGCTCAAACGCCGCGATTCGGCCTATGTCACTGGGCGCAGGACCGGGCTGTGGTTCAAGTGGAAGCGCGACCCGCTGCTGGTCGATTGCGTGCTGATGTATGCGCAGCGCGGTTCAGTCCAGCGCAGCAGCTTCTATTCGGTCTACACCTTCGGCTGCTGGGACGGCGATCCCGATCAAGGCGCCGAGCTGCTCCCGGTGG
>JANMPV010000365.1:0-4612 GCA_031370045.1 Novosphingobium sp.
ATCGCCCCGATCGTGACCCATTGCGCCCGGGTCAGCGGTTCGCGCTTGTCGCCCCGAGTCAGGCGGTCGGGCGGAAAATGCGGCCGTCCGAGCAAGTAGGTGGCGAGCCCGACGAGCATGCCGATGCCCGCCGCGCCGAACCCCCAGTGCCAGCCGATCTTCTCGCCCATCGTGCCCGCGATCAGCGGCGCGGCCAGCGCGCCGACGTTGAGCGCCATCAGGTAGATTCCGAACGCGCGGGTCCGGCGGCTATCGTCGGGCGCATACAGCCCGCCAATCTGCGCCGCCAGATTGCTGATGAAGCAGCCCCCGCCCAGGATCAGCAGCAGCAGCGCGAGCAGGAACAGGCGCTCGCTGGCCATGGTCAGGTGCCCTGCGCTCATCAGCAGCGCGCCGATCGTCACGGTCTTGGTCCGCCCCAGCACGCGGTCGCCCAGCCATGCGCCGATGAGCGGCGTGACCAGAATCATGCCCGAATAAAGCCCGAACGTCTGCGCCGCGAGCGCCAGGTTGGTCATCGGCCCAAAGATCGACTCGACCACGCTGCGGAACACGCCAAAGCCGAGGACGTTGTCCGAATTTTTGTCCAGCAACAGGTGCTTGGTCATGTACAGCATCAGCAGCGATTGCATCGAATAGAAGCTGAAACGCTCCCACAGCTCGGTCCCGGCCAGATATCCCAGGCCCTTGGGATGGCCGAAGAAGGCGTGGTCGGAAGAGTGCGGCGGATGGAGCTTGCCTGCGGGATCGGCGATTTCTTCGCCGTGCAGGCCGGTCCCGGTTTCGGTAGTGGTCATTCCGCTAGCGTTCCCCACAGACGCTTGCTCGCGCCTGAATGAAGGGAGAGTTATCAGCCGCAAGATACGCGGCAAGCACTTTTACCTCGTCTTTCAGGGGCGAGGGAAAATAGTGCTTACCGCACCCCCGCCAGCGTCTTCTGCCGCCGCCGCTGGACCGAGCTGCCCAGCCCGATGGCTTCGCGGTATTTGGCCACCGTGCGCCGGGCGAGGTCGAAGCCCTTGGCGCGCAGCAGTTCGACCAGGGTGTCGTCCGACAGGATCGCGTTCGGTTCCTCGGCCTCGATCAGCACGCGGATCTGGGCTTTGACCGTTTCGGCCGAGACCGAACCTTCGCCGTCCGAGGACGCGACCCCGGAGGTGAAGAAATACTTCAGCTCGAACGTCCCGCGATCGCAGTTGAGGTACTTGTTCGACGTCACCCGGCTGACCGTGGATTCATGCATCTCGATCGCGTCGGCCACGGTCCGCAGGGTCAGCGGCTTGAGCTGCGACACCCCGCGGCGGAAGAACCCGTCCTGCTGCTTGACGATTTCGGCGGCGACTTTGAGGATCGTTTTCTGGCGCTGGTCGAGCGCCTTCATCAGCCAGTTGGCATCCGCCAGCTTATCACCCAGCCAGCCGCGCGATTCCTTGTCGCCACAGGCGCGCTTGAGCTCGACGTAGTAGCTGCGGTTGACCACCAGCCGTGGCAGCGTTGCCTGATTGAGCGCGATGTCCCAGCCGGCATAGCCGTCTTTGTCCGGGGCGCGCGCGCGAATCAGGATGTCCGGGGTCACCGCCTCCGACACGGTCGACCCGAACCGCAGCCCGGGCCGCGGATCATAGCTGCGCAGCTCGGCGAGCATGTCCGCAAAGTCCTCGTCATCGACCCCGCACATCCGCTTGAGCTGCGCGAACGCGCCCTTGGCGACCAGATCGAGGTTCTCGATCAGGCGCTTCATGCACGGATCGTGGCGATCGGCCTCGATCGCCTGGAGCGCGAGGCATTCGCTCAGGCTCCGCGCCCCGACCCCGGTGGGATCGAGCGACTGAACCACCCCCAGCGCGTCCTCGATTTCGCCCAGCGGAAGGCCAAGCATCTCGGCGATTTCGCGCAGCAGGGTTTCGAGATACCCCGCCTCGTCGAGCTGGTCGATCAGCCAGCGGGCAATGGCGGCCTGGCGCGAATCGCGCGTCGCCGAGCCGACCTGGGCGTGCAGATGTTCGGCGAGCGTCGGCGAAGCACCGCCGCGCTCGTCGAGCGACAATCCCTCACCCCCCGCGCCACTGCTGCCGCCATCACCGTCACGTTCGAGCTCGAAGCTCGAAGCGCGCTCGCCGCCGTCGCCCCCGCCGCCCTGGCCGTCACCTGTATCGCGGTCACGATCGAGCGCACCCGCATCGATGTCGAGCGGGCGGTCGTCGGTCGCGCGGCCCTCGCCGATCAGCTGATCGACCGGAGAGCTTTCCAAGTGGGTGCGACGCACGTCGCCAGGCTCGATTTCAAGTGATTCCGCTGCCGGTGCTGCCTCGCCGGTTTCGAGCAGCGGATTGTCCGCCACCGCCTCGGCGACCACCGTCTCCAATTCGAGGTTCGAGAGCGCCAGCAGCTTGATTGCCTGCTGGAGCTGGGGGGTCATCACCAGCGATTGCGATTGGCGTAAATCGAGGCGGGGACCGATGGCCATCTATGGGGCTCAGGTCAGCGCATGGCCTTCGACAAGCTCAGGCTGAGCGGAATTTGGTATATTGACCGTTTTTCCCAACCCCGCTCATGCTGAGCCTGTCGAAGCACGCACACAAGGCCAGCCCCATTCACAACGTGAACCCCTCGCCCAGGTACAGCCGCCGCACGTTCTCGTCGGCCACCAGCGCTTCGGGCGAGCCTGCGAACAGCACCTGGCCGCCATAGATGATGCAGGCGCGGTCGACGATGTCGAGCGTTTCGCGGACGTTGTGATCGGTGATCAGCACCCCGATCCCGCGCGCGGCGAGGTCTTTGACCAGATCGCGGATGTCGGCGATCGAAAGCGGGTCGATCCCCGCGAACGGTTCGTCAAGCAACATGATCGAGGGATTGGCGGCGAGCGCGCGGGCAATCTCGCAGCGGCGGCGTTCACCGCCCGACAGCGCCATGGCGGGCGATGAGCGCAGCCGGGTCAGCCCGAATTCGCTCAGCAGGCGTTCGAGCTCGGCAGCGCGGGTGGCCTTGTCGGGCTCGACCAGCTCAAGCACGCTGGCGATGTTCTGTTCGACCGTCATCCCGCGAAAGATCGAGGTTTCCTGCGGCAGATAGCCAAGCCCCAGGATCGCCCGGCGGTACATCGGCAGGCGGGTGATATCGACCCCATCGAGCAGGATCCGGCCTGAATCGGGCCGGACCAGCCCCATGATCGAATAAAAGCAGGTGGTCTTGCCCGCGCCGTTGGGACCAAGCAGCCCAAGCACCTCGCCTTTGCCGACCGACAGCGAAATATCGCTGAGCACCGCGCGCTTGTCATAGCTTTTGGCGATCGACACCACTTCGAGCCCGCCCAGAGGCATTTGCGGCGGCACCGGCGGCGAGGCGTTGGGTGAGGTTGGGGCAGCGGCGAGACCTTGCTCGGGCAGCGCGTTCATCGGGCGTGGTCCAGTCGCATCGTCGCGGTCCATAGCACGCGCGCCATGGGGGGAAAGCCCCTGCCATGACGCAACTGGCAGGATTTATGCATGACCCGCCGTCTTCGTGTCGCACGACTATGGTGAATGTGCTTGATCCCGCCCCCCACAGCGCGGATAGTGCGCGTGGGACAGGATGGAGTAGCAGCCATGGGCAAAACCGTGCGCGACACCAGGATCGAAGGGCAATTCACTCCCGCCACGCGCGGGCGCGACTGGCGCAAGGCAATGAGCGACAATATCGCGTTTGCCCTGCTGGTTTACACCGCACTGCAGATATTCATGACGATCGGCGCGATGAAGAAGCTCGCCGAGGGTTCGATGCTGCCGTACCTGTCGCTGATCATCCTCGTCGCCGCGATCATTCCGGCGTGCCGCCGGTTCGAGCGGCGCTGGGAAGCGTTGAGCGACGAGCAGGCCGCGGACCCTGCGTTACGAGGTTATTTCCGTCGTGATCAGGCCTTCCTGTGGCTGCTGGCGATCGGCCTGCCGTTCGTTCTGACCGGGCTGATCCTGGGCCTCGAGCAGTTGGGCTAGAGTCTACCAGGGCGGTTTGACCGCAATCCGGGGCGCGGTTAGAGGCCGTCGCTCGCCAGCATCCCGTCGGCGCCAGAACCAGATTTAGGGTCACCCGCCGATGCTCTCCCCCGAACAGGCGCAAGCCCGCTGCCAGGCGCTGATCGAGCGCGCCCGCGCGGCCGGCGCCGATGCCGCCGACGCGCTGTTTGCGGCCGATTCCTCACAGAGCGTCCAGATCCGCCTGGGGGCGCTGGAGGATGTCGAGCGGTCCGAGAGCGAGCACGCCTCGTTGCGGGTGTTTGTCGGCAAGGGTACCTCGAGCATCGGTTCGTCCGACTTGTCCGATGCCGCGCTGGGCGAACTGGCGGAACGCGCGGTGGCGATGGCCCGTGCCGCGCCAGCCGATCAATACGCGGGACTGGCGCCTGACGAGATGCTGCTGCTCAGTCTGCCGCCGCAGCTCGATCTGACCGATCGTCGCGAATTTTCGCCCACCGAACTGCGCGCCCGCGCCGCGGAGGCAGAGGATGCCGCGCGCGCGGTAGCGGGCGTGACCAACAGCGAGGGCGGCAGTGCCAGCGTCGGCGCGGCGGTGGTCGCGCTGGCCACCAGCGGCGGGTTCTGTGGCGGATACGCCGCCACCAGCCATTCGCTTT
>JANMPV010000413.1:0-2690 GCA_031370045.1 Novosphingobium sp.
TGCGCGCGCGATGTCTGATGCCTGACTTTGCTCCAAATCGCTGCAGGCATCAGCTGATCGGCGACGCCGCGATGACGGATGCTA
The DNA here is from genome assembly GCA_031370045.1 of Novosphingobium sp. GTDB lineage: Bacteria > Pseudomonadota > Alphaproteobacteria > Sphingomonadales > Sphingomonadaceae > Novosphingobium. The sequence goes on from JANMPV010000413.1 coordinate 85, forward strand.
TGCGGCGCACTTGCAGCACCGTTGCGCAGACAACGCTTGAGCAGCATCGCACTCGCCACCTCATAGGCGGCGAGTCGTTCTGCGGGCGTTCGCGCTGCCGTGACCAATCGCGCAGCTGCGGGCGCAAATGGATTTCCGTCCTCTGCCGTCATGCCCAAGCGCTTTTTGTCATAGATTTTTCGCAGGGTCGCCAGTGCTCGCCCAAGCGGGTGGCCAGCATCGACGGTGAGTCAAGCGCGCCGACCTGCTGGAGCATCACGCGTAATTTTCCGGGCGCACTGGCCAGTTCAGTGCGGATCGCGTGCAGTTTGCGTGGCGACGCTGGAGTGTCGCGCAACGGAGAAATTGCTGACACGATAGCGGCGCGAAGCGCTTCGGGCGTCAAATCACGATCATCGAGGGCGCTGGAGATCACACTGATACCGAAGCGATTACGCTCAACCTCGTGCAGCGCCCTCGCTTCGACCGCCCGATGCGCTTCTGCCCAGAGCTGGCCGATGCGAGGGCTCGTCTGTTCAAGGACGGTATCCGTCAATTCGAGCAATTGCAGCCGCAGCCAGCGCCCAATTTCGACCGTGCGCCGTGGCTCCCTGAGCCTGGTCAACGTCGCAGCCTTGCGGCGGGGAATTCGCCGGGCATGCATCCGCGTGCGCTCAACCGGAAGATTGTCGATCTCGATCCGGTCCAGTGCCTCAGCAATATCCACCGCCTTCACCGGCACGGACCATCGGTTCACGAACAGCTTTTATTGACACCGACTGTCTTAAGCATACACTGAGTTGATTAGCGCGCCGCAGAGTCTTAGACGAGTCGTCTGCGTGTTAGCTGAAATTAACGAAAAGCATACACCGGGTCCATTGCTTGGGCCGGGATTTCCCGGTCCGATGTCTGTCGTGCGAACGACAGCTGGGAAGGGACAGGTCTATGCCGCGCAGTCTGATTGTGCCGGGCGTCAGCGTCGAGGCGCGTTTCGATGTTCCACCGCCGCTTCCCGCGCGTTCGGGAATCCTGGGCGCAGTGGGCGTGGTGGATCGCCAGCCCGAAGACGGGCCAGTAGGCGTGACCACCACCCAGGAACTGCTCGATCTGTTCGGCCCCGCCACCCGATTCGCCTTTCCGGAAGCGGTATCGGCGCTGGTCAATGGCGTGTCCGAAGTGGTCGTCTCGCCGGTGGCCCCCGGTACCGGGGCGGTGGGCTCGCTGATCCTGCGCGACGACGAGAACCAGGATGCCGTCGAACTGCGCGCGCGCACCGTCGGCCCGTGGGGCAACCAACTCAGCGCGCGGGTGATCCGGACCCTGGCGCAGGACCGCCGCACGATTCGCCGGGTGTCGCTGGAAATCCTGCACAAGGGGCAGTCGATCGAACGCCACGACAATCTGATCCTGCGGCAGGGCGATGCCAACGACCTGTTCACGGTGATCAACCGCGACAGTTCGGTGGTGGTCGCGCTCGACCCGACCTTCCAGACCGACCTTCCCGTGGCCGACGCCGACAACGTCGGCTTTCAGGATGGCCCGGCACAGGTCGCCAGCGTGGTTCTTCAGGGGGCGGCGAACGCGCAGTTGCTGCGCCTGTCGGCACGTACGCCGGGGCAGACGGGGAATCGCATCAGCGCGCAAATCCTTGCCGGGCGTGCGGTGCTGGCGCTGCCAGCAGCTGCCAATGCACCATCGCTGCGCGTGCGGGCGACCGCGCCCGGCGCGGGCGGCGAAGGCATAACCTTGGCGGTGGAAGACGAAGCCGGGGGCACCAAGGCGGTGACGGTGCGATCGCCGGGCGCACCGGCGCGGACCTATGCCGGGCTGACCGGCATCGCCGCCGTCGTCGCCGCGCTGAACAGCGATCCCGACGTGCGTGCCGAGCGGCTTGGAGACCTGCCGCCTGCGGCGGTCGCGGCGACCTCGCTAGTCGCGACGCGCACGCTGACCGTGCGGGTTGAGGGGCAGCGGACCACCGACTATGCCGATTTGGGATCGGCGCAGGGCATCGTCGATGCGGTGAACGCCGATCCCGACGTGACCGCGGCGTTGCTGGGCGCGGCCAACGCCCTGCCTGAAGCGAGCACCGCGAACGCCGCATTCCTGCTCGGCGGGCGCGATGCCGGGGCGCGGCGGCGCTATCGCGGGCGCGACAACACGGCGGACATCCTTGAACTTCTCCCCGCGCCCGGCATCGACAGTACGCTGGTGCGGCTGCGGGTGGAGGACGGGGGCCTGCCCAACACGGTGCGGCTGCGCGTCGGACTGGAGACCGACGGCGCGCTGCAACCGCGCGAAGTGCACGAGGACCTAAGCCTCGATCCCGATTCGCCGCGGTTTCTGCCGTCGGTGCTGGCGGTGGAAAGTGCGCAAGTGCGCGCGGTCGCGCTCCATCCCACCGCCGATCAGGGGGTCACCCGCTGGCCCACCGCGACGTTCGCGCCGCGCGTCTTCGCGGGCGGGCGGATGCCGGGGATCGGTGCCTGGCAAGCCGCGATCGATGCCCTGGGCAACGAGGACTCGGTCGATCTGCTGCTGGCAGGGCTACAGGACTGGCAGGACGACAACCTGAGCGGGATCATGGTCCAGCAGGCGCTGCTCGGTCATGCCCGGGCGCAGGCTGA
>JANMPV010000432.1:0-2632 GCA_031370045.1 Novosphingobium sp.
GATGAAGCTGGCGACGCAGACCGTCTCGGCCTCGCTCCACGAGCCAAAGTACGAGATCAACGTCAATACCATGGAGCATCTAGCGGCCAAGACGCTGGCACTCAACGCGATCGGGGTGACCGAGATCACCACCGACAAGCCGGTGGTGTTCGAACCCTACGCCGACAATCGCACACTCGGCGGGTTCATCCTGATCGACAAGGTGACCAACCGCACGGTCGGCGCGGGGATGCTCCACTTCAGCCTGCGCCGCGCCCAGAACGTCCACTGGCAGGCGACTTCAGTGGGCCGCACCGAGCACGCCAGCCTGAAGAACCAGACCCCGCGCGTGCTGTGGTTCACCGGGCTTTCCGGTTCGGGCAAATCGACCATCGCCAACGAGGTCGAAAAAACCCTCAACCTGATGAACCGTCACACCTTTTTGCTCGACGGCGACAACATCCGCCACGGGCTCAACAAGGACCTGGGGTTCACCGAGGCCGACCGGATCGAGAACATCCGCCGGATCGGCGAAGTGGCCAGGCTGATGGCCGACGCCGGGCTGATCGTGCTGACCGCGTTCATCAGCCCGTTCCGCGCCGAACGCCAGATCGTGCGCGAAATGTTGCCCGAGGGCGAGTTTATCGAGATATTCGTCGACACCCCGCTGGCGGTCGCCGAGGAACGCGACGTCAAGGGTCTCTACAAGAAGGCCCGCGCCGGAGAACTTAAGAACTTCACCGGGATCGACAGCCCTTATGAGGCGCCCGAAAACCCCGATATCGTCGTCAACACCGTGGCAATGACCCCCGTACAGGCGGCCGAGTACATCATCCGCCAGATCCTGCCGCTCAAATGACAACAGACCGCTCATCCCCAGCCCTGTCGAGGGACGCCGAACTTGCCGTCGAGTTGGCCCAGGCGGCGGGTGCGATCCTGCTGGAAGTGCGTCGCACCAGCGTGTTCGACGAACAGGCGCTGGGCAAGGCCGGCGACCAGACCGCCAATCAATTCCTGATCCACGCGCTGCGCCACGCCCGGCCCGAGGACGGGCTGCTCTCGGAGGAAAGCAAGGACACCCCGGAACGGCTCGGCAAGGAGCGCGTGTGGATCATCGATCCGGTCGATGGCACCCGCGAATACGGCGAGGGTCGGAGCGACTGGGCGGTGCACGTTGCGCTGGCGGTCGGCGGCGTTCCCGTAATCGGCGCGGTCGCGCTGCCGGGGTTGGGCGTGGTTCTGCGCAGCGATCAGCCGATGACTCTGCCGGAAGGTGCGGCGATCCCGCGGATGGTCGTCAGCCGCACCCGCCCGGCCAGGGAAGCGATCGCGGTGGCCAAAACGCTGGGCGCCGAGCTGGTCGCGATGGGCAGTGCCGGGGCCAAGGCGATGGCGGTGGTCCGCGGCGAGGCCGAAATCTATCTCCACACCGGCGGGCAGTACGAGTGGGACAGCTGCGCCCCGGTCGCCGTCGCGCTCGCCCATGGGCTTCACGCGACCCGGATCGACGGCACGCCGCTGATCTACAACCGGCAGGACACGTACATGCCCGACCTGCTCATCTGTCGCCCCGAATGGGCCGCGCAGGTGCTGGAACTGGTTGCCAGGATGGGCGGCTGACAAAGCGACCCGCTGTCAAACGTCTCGGACATAAGGCACTGTGCGCTAGCGACGCAAGATCGTACGCCTGAGCCAGTCGATTATCGCCCATATGCCATTCCCGCTTTCCGTTGATACCGGATCGGCAAATCTGATCTGGGCGCGAAGCCTGTGACTTTGCGGGGCCGTGAACGGCACTTCGGCCAATTCCGGCTCATCCACGATCGATTCGTCAAACGGTATCGGAAACGGTTCGGGGACGTCCTCATCAGCCGCGAACTTAGCGAAAGTGCCGTCGTCGTCTCGCGACAGGGCATGGTGGTCGGCTGCATCGGGCGCTTCACCCGACCATTCGCTATCCCGCAACGGCGCACGATCAATTGAGGCGGAGGTGGCCGATGATCCTCCGGGTCTGGAGGAGCTATAATCGAGCAATTCGGGATCGAGCCAAGCAGCGTCATCTCCGAACTCCGAATTGGCAAGGTGAGCGCCCTTCAGCAGCTCCCGCAGCGCATCCTCGTCGCCCTTGGCCAACGACTGTGCCCCTGCCAGTTCGCTGACCTCAGCTGCTTCCCTGGCGTCGGCCTCGCACAGCACAAGCACCGGCGCTTTGGCCGCCCGGTGGGAGAACATGTCCAGCAGGCTTGCTTCACCAAGCGGCCGTTCCGCAAGCTCTTCCATATCTTCCTCCGAGCCGTCTTCAGGTTCCTCCGAGCCGGTTTCGTTCAGGGTCGCCTTGACCTGTTCCTCGGCGGTGCATTCGTCGCTACCCGCCACGGGCGCGTCGAAGAAGGGATAGACCCCGTCGCAAGCGGTCAGCACGCAAAGCGGCCGGGGCAGCCCCTTCTTGCGGATCGTGTCACGCAGCGACTGGTGGATCAGTGCCGCCAGATAGCACGACCCGATCGTCCCGGCGCGAATTTCGCTCTCGTCGGGATTGGCGCTGGCGAACAGCCGGTCCTCGAGCTCGACGATCGCGCCGTAGAGCTGGTCGAGCCCCCGGATCGAAAGCGTCGCATCGGTCGCCTGGTAATCTCCCTGCCACTCGAACCCA
>JANMPV010000473.1:0-4556 GCA_031370045.1 Novosphingobium sp.
CAGGGCGAGGACGTGGTCGCGGGCATCCGCACCCCGCAGTATCTGACCCGCGCCGCGCGGGAACGCGCCGGGGCCAAGCCGCTGAGCATGGAAGAGGCGATGCCCGCCGCGTTTGCCGAACTGGGTCAGGTGTTCGATCTGCTCGAACGCCACTACCGCGACATGCAGGACATCGAATTCACCGTCGAGCGCGGCAAATTGTGGATGCTCCAGACCCGCAGCGGCAAGCGCACCGCCAAGGCCGCGCTCAAGATGGCGGTGGACATGGTCGGCGAGGGCCTGATCGACCGCAACGAAGCGATCTTGCGCATCGATCCGATGGCGCTCGACCAATTGCTTCACCCCACGCTCGACCCCAAGGCAACGCGCGATGTGCTGACGCGGGGCCTGCCCGCATCGCCCGGCGCAGCCTCGGGCGCGGTGGTGTTCGATGCCGATGCCGCCGAGCGCCGCGCCGCGCTGGGCGAGGCGGTGATCCTGGTGCGGGTGGAGACTTCACCCGAAGACATCCACGGAATGCACGCGGCAAAAGGCATTCTTACCGCGCGTGGCGGCATGACGTCACATGCGGCGGTGGTGGCACGCGGCATGGGGCGGCCGTGCGTTTCCGGAGCCTCGGCGCTATCGATCGATATGGCGCGGCGGATAGCGAAAATTGCCGGGCGCGATGTGGCCGAGGGCGAGATGATCACGCTCGACGGCTCGACCGGCGAGGTGATGGCGGGTGCAGTGCCGACGATCGAGCCCGAGCTGGTCGGCGATTTCGGGGTGCTGATGGCATGGGCCGACGAAGTGCGGCGGATGAAGGTGCGCGCCAACGCCGAAACCCCCGCCGACTGCAAGATCGCACGCCAGTTCGGCGCCGAGGGCATCGGGCTGTGTCGGACGGAGCATATGTTCTTCGACGCCGGGCGGATTCGTTCGGTGCGCGAAATGATCCTCGCCAGCGACGAAGCCGGACGACGGACCGCGCTGGCCAAACTGCTGCCCGAACAGCGCGCCGACTTTGCGGGCATTTTCCGCGAGATGGCGGGGCTGCCTGTCACCATCCGTCTGCTCGATCCGCCGCTCCACGAGTTCCTGCCGCAGGGCGACGCCGAATTCGCCGAGCTGGCCGAGGTCACCGGGCTGGGGATCGACCATCTCAAGCGCCGTGCGGGCGAGCTGCATGAGTTCAACCCGATGCTGGGCCATCGTGGATGTCGCTTGGGGATCACCTATCCCGAAATCTACGAGATGCAGGCGCGCGCGATCTTCGAGGCGGCGTGCGAGGTGGCCGATACCGGCGAAGCTCCGGTGCCCGAAGTGATGATCCCGCTGGTCGCCACGAAACGCGAGCTGGAGTTGATGCGCGCGCTGGTCGATCGGGTGGCGGCAGAGGTGTTCGCCGACAAGGGGCGCACGATCGACTATCTTGTCGGGACGATGATCGAGCTGCCACGCGCTGCGCTGATGGCGGGTGAAATCGCCGAGGAAGCGACGTTCTTTTCGTTCGGGACCAACGATTTAACCCAGACAACTCTGGGTGTTTCTCGTGACGATGCGGGGCGCTTTCTGGGGGCCTATGTCGAGCAGGGGATCTACGCGCGCGATCCGTTCGTCTCGCTCGATATCGAGGGTGTCGGGCAACTGGTGGCTCTCGCGGTGGAGCGGGGCAGGGCGGTGCGCCCCGATATCAAGCTGGGCATCTGCGGCGAGCATGGCGGCGATCCTGCGAGCATCGCATTCTGCGAGGCGCAGGAGCTCGATTACGTCAGCGCCTCGCCCTATCGCGTGCCGATCGCGCGGTTGGCGGCGGCGCAGGTGTCGCTGGGCTGAGATTGTGCGATATCCTTCGACAAGTTCGGGATGATCCTTCGACAGGCTCAGGATGAGCGGACCTTTTTGTTTGCCTCCAGAAAAAAGCCCGCTCATGCTGAGCTTGTCGAAGCACGCACGCTAACGTTTCCAGCCTGTTAGTGTGATAATCTCGAATGATTCGAGCATTTCGCAACCAAACGTGCGCCGAGCTACAGCAAAGGCGCAGCGCCCCAGCGGTGGCCCAGGCCGGGCGAGGACATTGCTCAGACCTTGCGCGCGCAAATCGCCGATAAGCCGGTCGAGCGAGCTGAACCGGACGGTCAGCGAACGCCCGTCCGCCACCGGATCGGCGAACCCGGCGCGCTGGACGAGCTGTGCCCCGGCGCGGACATCGACCATCGGATGAAGCCGCGGCGCGGGCCGCTCGCCGTCGGCGGCCAGCATGGCCGTGCGCAAGACTGGCAAGCTGCCAGCGCCGACGAAACTGGCGATCAAAAGCCCGCCCGGAGCCAACCCGCCGCGCAAGTGGAGCAGCGCGCCTGGCAGGTCGTTGACCGTATCGAGCGTGCCGAGGCTGGCGATGAAGTCGAACCCGGCGAGGGCCAGCGGCTGCTCCTCGTCGAACCCGTGCTCGGGCGCGGCTTCGCGGACCTCGGCTCCGCGCGCACGCAACTCCCCCGTCAATGCCCCGCCGTGGTCCCCGATCACCAGCGCGTTGCGCGGATCGTGGCGGAGGAAGGCGAGGCGCTCGACCACATCCTCGACCATATCGTCGAGCAGATAGCGCGGTGCGTCATCGGATTCCTGCAAACGCCGCATCCGCCGCCGCGTGGCGAGGCGGCGGGCGGGAGCAAAGATCGTCGGTGCGGCCATGCCCTTAGCCCTGCCGCCGCGCTCGCCGCTTGCCAAGCCCCGGCGCTGCGGCGCACATCGGCACGATGTCTGTACTCGCCACCCTGACCCCGTTGGTCGACCTGGTGTTTCCCCCGCGCTGCCCGCTGTGCGGCAATGCGCTGGGCGAGCAGGGCGGGTTGTGTATCGCCTGCTGGAGCAAGCTGGTAATCCCTGGAAATCCCGCCTGCGCGCTGTGCCAGCGGCCGCTCGGCGATGCTTTCGGCGGCACAGACTCTGGCTTGCTGACGTGCGCGCCGTGCCTTGCCGCGCCGCCCCGCCACGATGGGATCGCCGCCGCGACGCTCTACAACCCCACCTCGCGCGATCTGGTGCTGGCCTTCAAACATGGCCGCCGGGTCGGGCTGGGAACGCTGCTGGGGCGGCTGATGGCGGCGCGGGTCGGCGATCTGGAGGGCGAATGGCTGGTGGTTCCGGTGCCGCTCCACCGCTGGCGGCTGTGGAAGCGGGGCTTCAACCAGTCGGCGCTGCTCGCCCGGACGATCGCCGCCGCGCCGGGGCGCACGCTGGCGGTCGATGCGCTGGTGCGGACGCGGGCAACCCCGTCGCTGGGTGGGCTGGGACGGAGCGAGCGGGCCAAGGCGTTGCGCGGCAGCATTGCCGTGAACCGCGCTTGGAGGACACGGCTGGCCGGCATGCAAGTGCTGCTGGTCGACGACGTCATGACCAGTGGCGCGACCAGCGACGCCTGCATGCGCGCTCTGCACCGGGCGGGTGCGAACAAGGTGCGAATCGCCTGCTTCGCCCGCGTCCTAAACGAGGCGCTACCCCACAACTAACCTCGCGCAACGAAAAGCGCCCGGGAGTAAACCCGGGCGCTCTCGTGACGATACCGTCGCTGCGCTTTCGCGCCCTAACCCTCATCTCCCCGATCCGTGCAGCCTGATGGCGCTATCGAACCAGGGGACTTTCCCCAAACTTTGGCCCTGAACTTTGGCCTATTGGCCTTCCGGCTCCCTCAAGCCGTGCCGCCTATTCGCGCATCGACGGCGCGCGGCATAGTGCAACTTGCGTAGGCGATGGATTTTGCCCGGCCGCTGTGGTTATCGTGCAACAAATAGTGCCTGCTCAGCCAACCTGGCAAAGGATACAATCGCGTGGCCATGTCTCCTCCAGAAACTGCGTCTACCAGTGAAGCAGCGGGCCGTTTCGCGCCGCGGTTCGATGCCGCGGGACTGCTCACCGCGGTCGCGGTCGATGCGGCGAGCGGCGAGGTGCTGATGCTCGCACACATGGATGCCGAGGCTCTGGCCAAGACCCGCGAGACTGGCCTCGCGCACTTTCATTCGCGTTCGCGCGGGCGACTGTGGATGAAGGGTGAGAGTTCGGGGCACACCCTGCGCGTCCTCGAAATCCGCGTCGATTGCGATCAGGATGCGATCGTCCTGCGGGTCGAGGCGGCGGGGGCGGCCTGCCACACCGGCGCGCGGAGCTGCTTCTACCGCTTGCTGGAGGGTGACCAGCTCGCAATCATCGCAAGTTGACGTTTACGTAAAGGACAGCTATCGGGCGAATGATGGCCGTAGCCTCTGCTTCCGAGCGTCACAGCGCGCATCTCGATCGCCCCGACGCGCTCGAGCGTGAGCGCTTCACCATTTCCGACCTCTCCGCCGAATTCGGCGTCTCGGCCCGCGCCTTGCGGTTTTACGAGGACGAGGGCCTGATCGCGCCGACCCGCAACGGTCTCTCGCGCATTTATTCCAAGCGCGACCGCGCCCGGCTTGCCTGGATCCTGCGCGCCAAGAACGTCGGCTTCAGCCTGACCGAAATCCGCGAGCTGATCGATCTTTACGATCTGGGCGATGGCCGCGCCGAACAGCGCCGCACCACGCTCATCCGGTGCC
>JANMPV010000495.1:0-4607 GCA_031370045.1 Novosphingobium sp.
CGCATTTGCGCGAAAATGGACCATGGCCGCCCTTGCCAGCCGCGCCGGGTGCGCCGATATAGGGTCCAACAATGCGCGAAATCATCTTCGATACCGAAACCACCGGACTCGATCCGCAAGGCGGGGACCGGCTGGTTGAAATCGGCTGTATCGAGATGGTCAACAAGGTGCCGACCGGCCGCACCTATCACGCCTATTTCAACCCAGGCCGGTCGATGCCCGCAGGCGCCGAGGCGGTTCACGGGCTGTCCGAGGTGTTCCTCTCGGACAAGCCGCTGTTCCCCAGCAAAGCCGCCGAACTGATCGAGTTTCTCGGCGATGCCAAGCTCGTCGCGCACAACGCCGGGTTCGATTTCGGCTTCCTCAACATGGAACTTGGCCTGTGCGCGATGGACCCGGTGTGCCGCACGCGGATGATCGATACCGTCGCGCTGGCCAAGGTCCGTCATCCCGGCGCCAAGCTCAGCCTCGATGCGCTATGCACCCGCTATGGCATCGATCGCAGCCACCGGGTCAAGCACGGCGCGCTGCTCGATGCCGAACTGCTCGCCCAGCTCTATGTCGAGTTGACCGGCGGGCGCCAGATCGGCCTCGGGCTGGGCGCCGAAAGCGCCGCAAACGACGCGCAGGTCTCGACCTTGATCGTTCGTAAACGCCCGCTTCGCGCAGCCCGCCCCCATCACGCGAGCGAGGACGAGCTGGCCCGTCACGCCGCCTTCGTTGCCACGCTTTCCGCACCGCTCTGGATGTCGGCGCGATAGATTTTTGCCGCTCCGCAAGGAGGTCGCCAATGGAGACAACCACAATGGAAATTCGCGTTTCAGGCCACCAGGTCAACACCGGCTCCGCGTTGCAGAGCCATGCCGAGGAACGACTTACCGGAATCGTCGAGAAGCACTTCGCCCGCGCGTTGTCGTCGCAGGTCACGCTGGGCAAGGCGCCGCAGGGCGCGTTTCGCTGCGATATCGTGACCCATGTGATGCAGGGGCTGATCCTTAAAGGCCATGCGATCGCGCAGGACGCGCATCAGGCGCTCGATCAGGCGGCAGACAAGATCGAGACGCAACTGCGCCGCTACAAGCGCCGTCTCAAGGATCATCACGGCCAGGCGGGGGCGACCGCCCGCGAGGATGAGGCTGCCTATACCGTGTTCGATGGGGCGGACGATGCCGACGAAGCCGGCGATGCCCCGGTGGTGATCGCCGAGACCCGGGTCGACGTACCCGAAGCGACCGTGAGCAATGCGGTGATGATGCTCGACTTGCGCAACACCAACGCGCTGCTCTTCAAAAACGCTGGAACCGGGCTGCATAATATGGTCTATCGCAGGGGCGATGGTTCGATCGGCTGGGTCGAACCAGGCTGATTGAACCGCGCTTTTGAGCGGGGTTGCTGCCGGAAACCCGCTAGACCGGAAACATCCTGAGGTGCGCTGCCCGACCCGCGTCGCGGCCAATTCGCCTTGCGACGCTTGCGGCCGCTCACCGCCAGATTGAAGCGAACTGTCCATGGCCCACCTCTTCCTTCTCGAACCCGATGCCGTGACGACCGTCCGCGCCGCGGACAAAAGCCAGGTGCTCGGCGCGCTCGCTGATCGCTTTGCCGCGGTTTACGGCCTCGATCGCGGCGAAGTGCTCGAGCGGATCGAAGAGCGCGAACGTCTCGGCAGCACCGGTTTCGGGCGTGGAGTGGCGAGCCCGCATGCGCGGATTGCCGGGGTGACCGAGCCCGTCGCTGCGTTCCTCCGGCTCGATGCGCCAGTCGCGTTCGAAGCAGCCGATGCGCTGCCGGTGGGGCTGGTGTTCGGGCTGCTCTCACCCGAACAAGGCGGCGCTGCGCACCTTCAGGCGCTGGCTGCGATCAGCCGCCTGATGCGCGATGAGCGGATGCGGGCAAAGCTCGAGAGCGCGCCCAATGCCGAGGCGATCTACGGCCTGCTGTGCAATGTCATTGACCGCGACGCCGCCTGATTCGAGCGGCACCGGCACCTTCATGCGCTCGCTCATCCGATTTTCCGGCTTGCCGGGATACGCGCAGGAATTCAGGGGGTGAGCGAGACCGTCCGGCTGCCCGCACACCTTGAGGTGAGTGGCCTGATTCGGCAGGTTTCCGCTGTCGGCGGCTTTGCTGCGGTTCTAACGCGGGGGGAACCCGATGCGGGTACAATCTTGCTCGTGCTGCGCGACTCACGCACGAATCCGCGCCTTTTCGAGCGGATGCCGCACCCCGACGGTTCTCGTCCGTGGACCTTGAATCGCACCCAAGATAATGAAAATAAACAGGAATTTGAGGATTATCTGACCCGGCGGTCGCGCCAGGACAGCGACTTGTGGATCATCGAACTGGACGTCCCGAATCCCGAACGGTTCATCGGGGATTCAGCCTCGGCGGGTTGACTTCGCTGCACTGCACAACGATTGCAGCACCTCCGGTTTAGCGCAGGCGGCGATCAGGGGCATTCTTCCCCGGCGCAGGCACGCAGACGGGGAATGGCCGGCACGGTCTCGGCGGGGTCCTGCGCAATCAAAGCGCGGAGTATGGCCTGACCATACCGTGCGTCGGGCTGCTCACCGCCCAATGCAGAACGTCCATGACTACCAAGCCCAGAATCAGCAGACTTCGTTACGCCAGCACGATTGCCGTTGCTGCGACTTTGATCACAACCCTCATCAGCGCAGAGGGTTCCGGCGCGGTGGCCCAATCGCTTCCCGCAGCACCTGCCATCGAATTTACCAGCCAGGCCATCGTCCAGCCGCTTCCCGCACCTGCGGTCGAGTCTCCGGCCGATGAAATCACCCCGGCCCCAGTCGACGCCGCTTCACTTTCGCAGCTCGTCGCCGAAACGCCCACTCCCAGCGATCTTTCCAATGAACTCGCCTGCCTGGCCGGCGCGATCTATTTCGAGGCCAAGGGCGAAACGCTTGCAGGCCAGCTTGCGGTCGGTCGGGTGATCATCGCCCGCTCCAGGTCGGGGCGTTTTCCCGCCAGTTATTGCGGCGTGGTCTATCAGCGCTCGCAGTTCTCGTTCGTCCAGGGTCATGGCATGCCCTCGATCAACAAGAGCGGTCGCGCCTGGACCGAAGCCGCGCGGATCGCGCGGATCGCCCACGAAGGCAGCTGGAAAAGTCCGGTCGAAGGCGCATTGTTCTTCCACGCCGCACGGGTTTCGCCCAACTGGCGCCTGACCCGCCTCGCGCGGATCGACAACCACATCTTCTATCGGTGATTTGAGTTCCTCCCCCGTTGGCGGGGAGGATCATTCAATCGCGCAGCTCGACCCACATTGGCGCGTGATCGCTGGCTTTCTCGCGCCCGCGGTGTTCCTTGTCGACCCCCGCCGCGCTCAGCCGGTCGGCGAGCGCAGGCGAGAGCAGCGCGTGGTCGATGCGGAAACCGTGGTCGCGCTGCCACGCGCCCGCCTGATAATCCCAGAACGTCCACACCCCGCCGCGCGGGTTGAGCACGTCGATCGCGTCGGTCCAGCCATCGTTGAGCAGCCGGGCATAGGCATCGCGGACAAGCGGCTGCATCAGTGCGTCGCTGGCCATTGCTGCGGGCGACCACACATCCTTGTCTTCGGGCACGACGTTGTAATCGCCCAGCACCACCGTGGGGATCTCGGCGGTGAGCAAGTCGCGCATCCGTGCGCGCAGCCGCTCCATCCACGCCAGCTTGTAGTCGAACTTGGGGCCGGGCTGGGGGTTGCCGTTGGGCAGATAGATGCACGCCACCCGCACCCCGAACACATCGGCCTCGAGATAGCGCGAATGCTCGTCGGTGGGATCGCCGGGCAGGCCACGCTGGGTTTCAACCGGAGCGACCCCGTCGGCGAGGATTGCGACCCCGTTGAAGCCCTTTTGCCCATGCCAGATCGCGTGATAGCCGATCGCCTCGAACTCGGCCGCCGGGAAGCCCTCGTCCTGGGTCTTGATTTCCTGAAGGCAGGCGACCGCCGGGCGGGTTTCCGTCAGCCATTCGAGCAAGCGCGGGAGACGCGCCTTGATCCCGTTAATGTTGTAACTGGCGATACGCACCACAAACCCAATCCCGCTCATGCTGAGCCTGTCGAAGCATCCCGATCGGACAAGCCTCCTGCGCGTCCTTCGACAAGCTCAGGATGAGCGGGTCAAGGTGCAAACCGCGAGGAGTTTCAGACCGAAAAGCTCGATCCGCAGCCGCAGCCGCTCGCGGCCTGGGGATTGCTCACCTGGAACGCCGAGCCGCCGAGCGATTCGACATAATCGACCACGCAGCCCGCAACCAGATCGAGGCTGACCGCATCGACCAGCAGCCGGACCCCGTCGGTTTCGCTGATCGCGTCGTCGCCCTCGGGCGCGTCGGCGAGGCCGAACTTGTACTGAAACCCCGAGCAACCGCCGCCTTCGACCGACAGCCGCAGCATGGCGGGCTTGCCCTGTTTCGCGGCAATCGCGGCGACGCGTTTGGCGGCATTGGGCGCGAGGGTGATCCGGGAGATTTCCATGATCCTCAGATAGGGACGGCGAGGCCCCGGCTCAAGCTGTCTGGATATAGCTGCGCAAGGCTTCGGCTTCGGCCTCGATGCTGTCGATGCGGTATTTGACGAGATCGCCGATCGAAACGAATCC
>JANMPV010000499.1:0-2164 GCA_031370045.1 Novosphingobium sp.
AGCTGGCCATTTTCTGCGGCACGGACATAGCCGTGGACCAGCATATCCGCACCGCGCCCGCTCCATATGCCGAATTGCGGGGCGGCGACATCGGCATAGGCGATGCCAGGCAGCGAACCGGGTCCGGTCGGCTTGAACAGCCCGTTGTTGCGCAAATCGGCGGTGATCACATCGCCCAGCTGGCGACCGAGCGCGGCGCTTTGCCCGGCAGGGGTGGGAACGTCGCGGTCGGTGGCGAAGCCGGGGATGGCGATGCCCAGGTCCTGCCATTCGCTTTCGTCGGAGACCGAGCCCGTGAGACCCCCCGCCTGTTCGACGGTGGACGGCGGCGGGGTCTGCTGTTGTGCGGCGAGCGGCGCGGAGAGCGAGGCAGCTGCGAGCAAAAACAGGAACTTGCGCGACATTATTGCGATAGCCTCCGATCGAAGCGGAAGGACGCGACGTGCTTCCACAAGGAATAATACTGCGCGGGCAGATCGTAGGGCGCCGCCAATTGCACCGCGCGGATCGCCTGTTCGGCGTGTCTCGCTTTTTGCGGGCTGTTGGCGTCGGTTACGCCCGACTGGCTCACCACCTTGGGTCGACCCGCAAGGCTGCCATCCGGGTTCAGATCGAACGTCAGCACGGTGACCAACTGATCCGCCTCGGCACCCTGCGGCGCATTCCAGCGCGGCTTCAACGCGCGCGAGATGGCCTGAGCCAGCGATGCGGTGACTTGCGGCCCGGCGCGCGCGGCGGGCGGATTCTGCGCGGCACTGCGCACCTCGCCGCCTGGGACACCCTTGAGGAAGTCGCTGCCGACGCGGCTGGCGCCAGTGAGCGCATCGGGGCGACGGCGGGTGCGGCTGTCGGGCGCGGCGGTGGGTTTCGCGCTGGGCTTGGCGGTTGGCCGTGCGGTTGGCTTGGCAACCGGCGGCGCGGGGCGCGGCAGGGGGCTGGCGATCACCTTGGGCGCAGGTTCGAGCGGCGCAATTTCGGGCAACGGTGCGGATTCCGGCGCTGCCTCGCCCAGCGTCGGTGCGGTCTCGGGCGCAGCTTGCGCCAGCGGCTCGGGCGAGGTCGCATCGGGGGCAACCTCTTCGGACAGGCTCACCGTCATCCGTTCGGGCGGGGGCTGGAAGGTGCTGCGTGAAGGCGCGAGCGCCAGCCACGCCACCAGCCCGATGTGCGCGGCGATCGCGATCGCCAGTCCGATGCGCTCTTCGCGGCTCATGCCGGGGCGTTCGAGGCGGTGAACGGCCATTCAGCTAACGGCTATGGTTCGCGCGATGAACTGTTGGTGACTAGTGATACCGCGTTGCACCCGGCGCGGTTGAGCTCGCCCATCACCGCCATGACCCGCCCGTAATCGAGCGCGCGATCGGCGCGCAGGGTGATCAGCGGGGGTTCGGCGGCGCTCCGCCCGGCGCAGCGCAGCGCGTCGATCCGCTCGGGAAGTTCGCCCGGCGCGATGGGCTGGTCGTCGAGGAACACCTGGCCCTGCGCGTCGATCGCCAGGGTGACCTGGTTGGCTTGCTGCGCCAGCGCGTTGGCGCGGCTTTCGGGCAGATCGACCGGGACTCCGGCGACCAGCAGCGGCGCGGTAACCATGAAGATGATCAGCAGCACCAGCATCACGTCGACCAGCGGGGTGACGTTGATCTCCGCCATCGGCGCGCGCCCGCGCCGGTTGCGGCGGGAGGAAGTTGAAAAGGCCATCTAGATCCTCCCCGAGACAAGCTCGGGGAGGATTTTGCGTTGCGCCATCACCCGGCATCCAGTTCGCGGCTAAGGGTGGCGTGGAAGCGATCCGCGAACCGCTGCAACTGCGCTTCCAGCGTGTTCACCTGGTGCGAGAAGCGGTTGTAGGCAATCACCGCGGGAATCGCCGCGAACAGCCCGATGGCGGTGGCGAACAGCGCCTCCGAAATCCCCGGCGCGACCACCGCCAGCGATGAATTCTGCTGCTGCCCGATCATGAAAAAGCTGTTCATGATCCCCCACACGGTCCCGAACAGGCCGACGAACGGCGCGACCGAGCCGACCGTGGCGAGAAAATTGAGCCGCTCCGCCAGCCGGTCGCTTTCCTCGGCAACGGTGATCTCCATCGCCTGCGCGAGCCGCTGACGCGTGCCCTCGCGGTCGATCTTGGGCCCTTTGGTCGAGCGCCGCCACTCCGCCAGCC
>JANMPV010000509.1:0-2919 GCA_031370045.1 Novosphingobium sp.
GTGCGGCCAGCTTCCACAGCGCCATCGTCGCCACGGTGGCGAGCAGCGGCCAGCATTCGCGCCACATCCGCCGCGCGCCGCTGCGCCAGCCTGTACGCGTATCGAGCGCGGCGCCGACGCTGAACGCGGCGACCAGCAGCGGCAACAGCGCCCCGCCCACCGCGTGGCAGGTCAGCAGGATCGGTTGCGCGATCAGCAGCAGCGTGGCCCGGTGTAGCGGCTTCTCGGGCCACGAAACCCAGCGGGCGAACACCAGCAGCGCCAGCCCGGTCGCCAGCACATAGTTGATGAACCCCATCAGCAGCGGATAGCTGAATACGAACAGCAGCGCCCAGCCCAGCGCATAGCCGCCGCGCGGATTGACCGCGCGAATCGCCGCGACGCAGCCCGCAGCGAACAATACGGTGGCAATGACCGCGCTCCACCAGCCCGCCGCGACCAGCCCGAACGAATCGGTGAGCAGCTTCATCAGCACCTCGCCGCCCATGTTGAGCGAGTACGCCCACTGCCAGGTCCAGTACCCGGCCAGCGCACTGCCGGGTGTGGCGGCCTCGATCGCGGCGGCACCGAGATGGCCGGGCAGATCGATCAGCGGGGGCACTGTAACCAGCAGATAAGGCAGGCACAGCACAACAATTGCCGCCAGCAGCCACGGCGCGCGCAGCCACGGCAGCACTGCCGCGTCGCGCCCCGGCGCCATTGCTTCACGGCTGTGCATGAGTTCCCGTCACCGATTTGAGAAAGCCGGACGTCTGGTCTAGGTGGCTCGATCCCACTCGGACCTGCCAGGCTGCCCGTGAGCCCCATAGCCGCAACCCCTATGATGGCGCAATATCTGGCGCTCAAGGCGCAGGCCGACGATTGCCTGCTGTTTTACCGCATGGGCGATTTCTTCGAATTGTTCTTCGACGACGCCCGAATCGCCGCGCAAGTGCTCGATATCGCGCTGACCAGCCGGGGCGAACACGGCGGCGCGCCGATCCCGATGTGCGGGGTGCCGGTCCACGCCGCCGAAGGCTATCTGGCGCGGCTGATCAAGGCCGGTTGCCGGGTGGCGATTGCCGATCAAACCGAATCGCCCGAGGAAGCGAGGAAGCGTGGCGGTGGCAAGACGCTGGTCGCGCGCGACATTGTCCGCTTCGTGACCGCGGGGACATTGACCGAGGAGGCGCTGCTCGAACCGCGCCGCGCCAATGTGCTGGCGGCGGTGTGTGAGGTGCGCGGGGCGTGCGGGATTGCGGCGTGCGACATCTCGACCGGGCGGATGGAACTGGAGGAGTGCGAGCCGGGCGCGCTGGGCGCCGCCTTGGCCCGGCTGGGACCGAGCGAACTGGTTGCGCCCGAGGGCTGGGGCGATGCGCCCGACGGTGCGATCGCGAGAAGCGCGGCGGACTTCACCAGCGAATCGGGCGAACGGCGGCTGCGGGCGGCGCACGGGGTGGCGACGCTCGACGGGTTCGGCAACTTCGGGCGGGCGATGCTCGCGGCGGCGGGGGGCCTGCTCGGGTATCTCGATCACGTCGGGCGCGGCACGCTGCCGCTGCTGCTCCCGCCCGAAGTGCGCGGCGGCGATTCGGCGCTGGCGATGGATGAGGCGACCCGCGCCAGCCTCGAAATCCTCTCGACGCAAGGAGGGCTGCGCAAGGGCAGCCTGATCGAAGCGATCGACCGCTGCGTGACCGGGGCGGGGGCGCGGCAGCTCGCCGAAGACGTGTCTGCACCGCTGACCGATGCGGCGACAATCAACGCGCGGCTCGAACTGGTGAGCTGGCTCCACGACGATCCGCTGCTGCGCGGCGACTTGCGCGCCGTGCTGCGCAGCGCGCCCGATATCGGGCGCGCTTTGGGCCGTGTGGTGGCGGGGCGCGGCAGTCCGCGCGATCTCGGCCAGTTGCGCGACGGATTGAGTGAAGCGCGGCGGGTGCGCGATCATCTCGACAGGCGCGACGATCGGCCCGCGCAGCTTGATGCGTTGCTGCCCGCGCTGGGTGGCCACGGCGCTTTGGTCGATCTGCTGGGCCGCGCGCTGGTCCCCGCACCGCCGACGACACGCGATCAGGGCGGCTATATCGCCGAAGGCTACGATCATGCGCTCGACGAATTGCGTCGGACCAGCGGCCACGCCCGCCGCGCAATCGCCGCGCTCGAGGCGAAATACCGCGACGAGACCGCCACGCCCTCGCTGAAGATCCGCCACAACGGGGTGCTCGGCTATTTCGTCGAGGTTCCCGCCAGGCACGCCGACCGGCTGATGGCCCCCGATTCTGGCTTCACCCACCGCCAGACGATGGCCGGGGCGGTGCGCTTCAATGCGCTCGCGCTGCACGAAGAGGCCAGCCGGATCGCCGAAGCCGGAGGCCACGCGCTGGCGGCGGAGGAGGCGCATTTCGAGGAGCTGGTCGGCGAGGCGGTGAAGGCCCGCCAGGCCATCGCCGCCACCGCCGCCGCCCTCGCCCGGATCGACGTTTCGGCAGGGCAAGCCGAGCGCGCCGCCGAGGGTCGCTGGGCATTGCCGCGGATCGTCGCCGAACCGGTGCTGGCGATCGAGAGCGGCAGGCACCCGGTGGTCGAGGCCGCGCTGGCCAAGTCGGGCGAGCGGTTCGTGGCCAACGACTGCACGCTTGTGCCCGAGGACCGCCTGTGGCTGGTCGGCGGTCCCAACATGGGCGGCAAATCGACCTTTCTGCGCCAGAACGCGCTGATCGTGCTACTGGCGCAAGCGGGCGGATTCGTCCCCGCGACCAGCGCCACCATCGGTCTGGTCGACCGCCTGTTCAGCCGGGTCGGGGCGAGCGACAACCTCGCCAGGGGGCGCTCGACCTTCATGGTCGAGATGGTCGAGACCGCCGCGATCCTCGCCCAGGCTACGGAACGGTCGTTCGTGATCCTCGACGAGGTCGGGCGCGGGACTTCGACGTA
>JANMPV010000530.1:0-3248 GCA_031370045.1 Novosphingobium sp.
TCGAGCTGGGGCATGGCGCTGCGCGATGCGTTCCATTCGCTTCCCAACTACAGTTTCGACGATGCCAAGGATCCGGTGCCAGTCGAATAAGGGAAATGGACTAGCGATCCGCTCCAAAATGGAGCCATAATGATCGCCAGATTTCCGCGGGAAAGCTGTGCCCGGCAAGTAAGAACACGTAACGCATAGGTCCCTTCTCAAGCGGTCGTTGCTGGCATGGATCGGCTTTCTCGGGTCGAACGCTGGGCATGACGGTTCGCCTGCCCATCCACGTCCTTGACAGCGACCACGGTCGCCGCGCCCAGATCGCGCGCTGCGCCTATTCGCTGGGGCATCATGCCGAAGTATATTCCGACCCGGCCGAGCTTGCCGCCTTTGCTCCCGAAGGCGGCGTGGTGGTGGCGCTCGAAGAGGCGGTCGGTGGCGGCGTCTCAGGGCTCATGGGCTTGCTCAACCGGCAAGGACGCTGGCTGGCGGTC
This sequence comes from Novosphingobium sp., assembly GCA_031370045.1. Classification (GTDB taxonomy): domain Bacteria; phylum Pseudomonadota; class Alphaproteobacteria; order Sphingomonadales; family Sphingomonadaceae; genus Novosphingobium. The sequence continues at coordinate 480 of JANMPV010000530.1, forward strand.
ATCGCCACCAGCTCCAACCCCACGATCGCCAAGGCAGTGGAAGCGATCAAGCAGGGCGCGCTCGACTACCTGCCGCTACCCTTCGACGAGCTGCACCTGTCGCGCGCGATCGAAATGGTTTCGGCAGAGGCGGAGTTCAGGCGATCGCGCTTCATGCGCCAGATCGCCGCCAAGGCGCGCCTCGCCAAGCTCTCCCCGCGTGAGCGCGAGGTGGTCGAGCGCATGGCCAAAGGCCTGACCAACAAGGAAATCGGGCGCGACCTGGGGATCAGCCCGCGCACGGTCGAAATCCATCGCACCAATGCCCTGACCAAGCTCAACGCCCGGCACAGCGCCGAAGCGATCAGGCTCTGTCTCGAGGGCAGCGATGAGTTTGCCGGCTTCGATGAACTGCCGATCGCCGTCTGACGCCGGGTGGCGCGGTCATGAAATATGACGCGACCGCGACGTCGGCAGAGGCCCGCCCGCTCGTTCGATCCTACGACGGACCCGGTATGCTCACCAGCATCCGCACCCTGGCCCGGGCGATGTTGTCGCTAACCGACCCGAACGGCGCGGTAGCGGGCGCTCCGGCCAGAGCAGCGGGCGACCGCCGCCAGTGGGGCATCCTGGCACGCAACATCCATCGCGAACGCAGCCGACGGGCGAATTATTTGCCCGCTGAGTTGTTCGGCGAGCCGGCCTGGGACATCCTGCTCGACCTCGCCTATGCCGCGCGGGCCAACGAATTGCGCTCGATCAAGTCGGCCTGCCTCTCGTCGCATGCGGCCGAAGCGACCGCCTTGCGCCATATCGACCGGCTGTTGCATTTCGGCCTCGTCGAACGGATCGACGACAAGACCGACCGCCGCCGCAAGTTCCTCCGCCTGACCGGGCTGGGCGAACGCAAGATGGAGGAATTCCTCGCCTCGATGCCCCCGCTGGGCGATCACGGCGAGGACCTGATCCGCTACATCGCCCAACTCGGCTGACCCCCTTATCCACCGATCGGGCTTGACATGCTGCGGCGCAGCATTAGGGGCGGCGGCGGGCCACGCGGTCCCAACGCCGCGCGTGCTCTCTGCAAGGAGAGACTACATGACTGCACCTAAACCGGCACGCCTTCCGGCGCGTCCGTTCTTCTCATCGGGCCCGTGCGCGAAGCCGCCGACCTGGTCTGCCGACAAACTTGCCACCCAATCGCTCGGCCGCTCGCACCGCGCCAAGATCGGCAAGACGCGTCTGCAATTGTGCATCGACCTGATGCGCGAGGTGCTCCAGCTTCCCGACACGCACCGCATCGGGATCGTTCCGGGCTCCGATACCGGTGCGTTCGAGATGGCGATGTGGACGATGCTGGGCGCGCGCCCGGTGACCACGCTGGCCTGGGAAAGCTTCGGTGAGGGCTGGGTGACCGATGCGGTCAAGCAGCTCAAGATCGACCCCACCGTGATCCGTGCCGATTACGGCGCGCTGCCCGATCTGGCCTCGGTCGATTGGTCCACCGACGTGCTGTTCACCTGGAACGGCACCACCAGCGGCGTCCGCGTGCCCAACGCCGACTGGATTGCGGCGGACCGCGAAGGCCTGAGCTTCGCTGACGCGACCAGCGCGGTGTTCGCTTATGACATCGACTGGGACAAGATCGACGTTGCGACGTTCAGCTGGCAAAAAGTGCTGGGCGGCGAGGGTGCGCACGGTGTGTTGATCCTTGGCCCGCGCGCAGTCGAACGGCTTGAAAGTTATACCCCCGCCTGGCCGCTGCCCAAAGTGTTCCGGCTGGTCTCCAAAAGCAAGCTGACCGAAGGCGTGTTCAAGGGCGAGACGATCAACACCCCGTCGATGCTGGCGGTCGAGGACGCAATCTTCGCGCTCGAATGGGCCAAGGGGCTGGGCGGTTTGTCTGGGCTAAGGGCGCGCTCCGATGCCAATGCGGCGGCTCTCGACAGGATCGTGCAAGAACGCGACTGGCTACATCATCTAGCGAAGGACCCAGCAAGCCGTTCTAAGACAAGCGTTTGTCTGTTTATCGCTCTGTTCGATCAGGACATGGTAAAGAGGATGGCGTCGCTTCTCGAGAAAGAGGGCGCTGCATACGACATTGCGAGTTATCGGGACGCCCCCGCAGGTCTCAGGATTTGGTGTGGCGCCACCGTTGATGCCGCGGACATTGAGGCGCTCGGCCCGTGGCTCGACTGGGCGTATGCGTCCGTGAAGGCCGAAGAGCAGGCTTTGCACTCCGCTCCCCAATCATAATTCGTCATCCCCGCGAAGGCGGGGATCCAGCCGACCCTACCAATATACGCGACGGCGGAAGATTCCCGCCTTCGCGGGAATGACGAGGATTTTATGACCAAGCCCCGCGTACTCATTTCCGACCAGATGGACCCCAAGGCCGAGCAGATTTTCCGCGAACGCGGCTGCGATGTCGATGTCATCACCGGCCAGTCCCCCGAAGAACTCGGCGAAATCATCGGCCAGTACGATGGCCTCGCGATCCGTTCGACCACCAAGCTGACCAAGGAACTGATCGCCAAGGCGACCAACCTCAAGGTCGTTGGCCGCGCCGGGATCGGGGTCGACAACATCGATATTCCCGCCGCCTCGGTGAAGGGGATCGTGGTGATGAACACCCCGTTCGGCAACTCGATCACCACCGCCGAACACGCCATCGCGCTGATGTTCGCGCTCGCCCGGCAGCTGCCCGAGGCCGACGCCAGCACCCAGGCCGGCAAGTGGGAAAAGAACCGCTTCATGGGCGTCGAAGTCACCGGCAAGACGCTCGGCCTG
>JANMPV010000541.1:0-2473 GCA_031370045.1 Novosphingobium sp.
AACCGCGCGGGCGGCTGCACCTCGACATCGGCGGGGTCGATGCGCCCGCCAGCGTGGGCAGCAAGAGCCTGGGCGTCGCCGCCGAAGTGCGCCGGGCCTATCTGGGATTCGAGGGGACGCTGCCGGGCAACTTCGGCTACCGCGCCGAAATCGACGTGGCCAACAGCGGGGTCGATATCACCGACTTGTACCTGACCTACAAACCCAAGCCCGAACTGACCCTGACGATTGGCCAGCACAAGCCATTCTGGGGGCTGGAAGAGCTGACCAGCGACCTGTTTACCAGCTTTCAGGAACGCGCCGCGTTCAATTCAGCGTTCGGGTTCGAGCGCCGGGTGGGGGCGAGCGCCGCCTACGTCGGCAAGAGCTTCCTCGTCCAGGGCGGAGTGTTCGCCGACAACGCGGCCGATCTCAACGCCGATACCAACAACAGCTACAGCGTGGATGGGCGGGTGGTGTTCATGCCCAAAATCGGCAGCGGCCAGCTCCACATCGGCGGCTCGCTCCACCAGCGCCAGTTCAACGATATCGCGACCACCGCGCGCTATCGTGCGCGCCCGTTCGTCCACACCACCGACCTGCGCTTGGTCGATACCAAGGCGTTCACCGCCGACAGCGAGACCAGCTATGGTGCCGAACTGGCGTATGTCGCCGGACGATTCCATGCGACGGGCGAGGGCCACTGGCTGACCGCGCACCGCCCGGGGCTGGCCGATCCGACCTTCTTCGGTGGCTATGCCGAGGTTGGTTATTTGCTGACCGACGATGAAACAGCCTACAAAAACGGGGTCTATGACCGGATTAAGCCCAAGCACCCGCTGGGCAAGGGCGGAATGGGCGCGCTCCAGTTCAACGCGCGCTACGATTTGCTCGACTTGTCCGACGGGGTGATCGTCGGCGGCCGCCAGCAGACCGCAGCCGCCTCGCTGTTGTGGATCCCGACAGACTACGTCCGTTTCATCCTCAACTACGGCCACATATGGGTTGATAACGCCGCGGTTTCGGCAGCGGGTGACCGCAAATACACCGCCGACGCCGTGGGGATGCGCGCGCAGATCGACTTTTAGGCGGAAGGTCTCGGGCGGTTGTGGAAACCGCAAGCGATTGCTGGCAAAGCGTGTGGCATGAACCCTGCCACTCCCCTCGCGATCGTCGTCCTTGCTGCGGGCAAGGGCACGCGGATGAAAAGCGACCTCCACAAGGTCCTCCACCCGATCGCCGGGCGGGCGATGATCGATCATTTGCTCGCCAACGCGGCCGAATTGGCGCCGGCGCGGCAGGTGGTAGTGGTCGGCAGCGGGCGCGAGCAACTCGAACAGGCGCTGGGTGGCCGCGCTGAGATCGTCGTGCAGGATCCCCAACACGGCACCGGCCATGCTGTGTTGCAGGCCGAAGCTGCGCTGGCAGGGTTCGAGGGCGATATCCTGATCCTCTATGGCGACGTTCCGTTCGTGAGCGCGGCGACCATGCGCACCATGCTCGACCGGCTCCATGGCCCGGATGCGCCGCCCGCGGTAATCCTCGCGTTCCGCGCCGCCGATCCCGCCGCCTATGGCCGGGTGATCAGCGAGGACGGCTTCACGATTGCCAAAATGGTCGAGTTCAAGGACGCCAGCCACGCCGAACGCCAGATCGACTTGTGCAATTCGGGCCTGCTGGCGGCGCGCAAGGCAGACCTGTTCGCGTTGCTGGCAAGGGTGACCGCCGACAATGCGGCGAAGGAATACTACCTGCCCGACGTGGTCGGGATCGCCTTGCGCGATGGCCGGGTGAGCGCACTGGTCGAAACCGCCGAGCATGAGGTCACGGGCATCAACAGCCGAGCCGAACTCGCTGCCGCCGAAGCGCAGTGGCAGGCGGTGCAGCGCGAGGAGGCGATGGCGCAGGGCGCTTCGTTGCGCGCGCCCGAGACGGTGTGGTTCAGCTGGGATACCAAGCTGGGTCGCGATGTGACGATCGAGCCCAACGTGGTGTTCGGCCCCGGTGTGTCGGTTGCCGATGGCGCGACGATCCGCGCATTCTCGCATCTTGCCGGCGCCACCGTCGGCGAGGGCTGCGAAGTCGGCCCGTTCGCGCGCCTGCGCCCCGGCACGGTGCTGATGCGAAAGGCCAAAGTCGGCAACTTCGTCGAGGTCAAGGCGGCGACGCTGGGCGAAGGCGCCAAGGCCAGCCACCTCAGCTACCTCGGCGATGCCACCGTGGGGGCAGGCGCGAACATCGGCGCGGGCACGATCACTTGCAACTACGACGGCTATTTCAAACACAAGACCGTGATCGGCGACCGCGCCTTTATCGGCAGCAACTCGGCCCTGATCGCCCCGGTGAAGATCGGCGCGGATGCAATCGTCGCGGCGGGATCGGCGGTGTCGCGGGACGTGGCCGACGGGGAACTGCGGATGGTGCGGGCGGAGCAGCTGGTCAAACCGGGCTGGGCGGATCGGTTTCATGACGCGATGCGGAAGCGGAAGAAGGG
>JANMPV010000043.1:0-4424 GCA_031370045.1 Novosphingobium sp.
GCCGAGCTGATCATCGAAGCGGCGACCGAGAAGGAAGACATCAAGCGCAAGATCTTCGAATCCGCCGGCAAGGTCTTGGCCCAGGGTGCGATTATGGCATCGAACACGAGCTCGATCCCGATCACCCGGATGGCCTCGTCGTCGCCCGATCCGAGGCGGTTTATCGGGCTGCACTTCTTCAACCCGGTCCCGGTGATGGGGCTGATCGAAGTGATCCCCGGGCTTGCCACCAGCCCCGAAACCGTCGCCCGCACCAAAGCCTTTGCCAGCTCGCTCGGCAAGGAAGTGGTCGAGGCGCAGGACGAACCCGGCTTCGTCGTCAACCGCATCCTGTTGCCGATGATCAACGAGGCGGTGTTCGTGCTCGGTCAGGGCACTGCCAACATCGTCGACATCGACAAGGGCTGCCGGATCGGCCTCAACCACCCGATGGGTCCGCTCGAGCTGGCCGATTTCGTCGGGCTCGACACCTGTCTCGACATCGTCCGGGTGCTTTACAACACCACCGGCGACAGCAAGTACCGCCCCGCCCCGCTGCTGATGAAGTATGTCGAGGCGGGCTGGCTGGGGCGCAAGACCGGGCGCGGGTTCTACGATTATTCGGGCGAGGTGCCGGTCCCGACGCGGTAAAGGGAACAACCGTAGGGGCGAAGCGTAACTGATACAGACTGTTATCGGAGCCCGACATGGACGACCCTCGCATGAATGCCGATCTCGCGCCCGAAGCGCATAACTCCGAGCAGGACGACGAGGGCGCGCAGGCACAGACGGTGGCTGAAGAGGCGCTGCGCGGCGGCGGCGAAACGTTTTCCGACAGCGAGAAAGTCCCCGGCGGCGATCCCGGTGACGGCACCCCCGACCTGGTCGATCACATGAACCAGATGGCCTCCTCAGGTCACATCGACATGGGCGCGTTTCGCGGCGAACGCAGCGATGACGACGAGGACGGGCTCTACGGTGAAGGCGGAATCGAGGAAGATACTCCGCGCGGCGCGGAGTAGGTGGGGCTAACCTTCAGTCTTTGCCCAGGCTGCCGAGGTTCTTGATGATCTCGCGCGCCTGCACTTCCTGCTCGCTCGGTTGACCGGGCTGGGCGGATCTGGCGCTTGGTACTACGCTGTCATCGTCGGCCGCCGGAATCGTGCAATATGCCGTCGTCAGCACACCCGCCGACCAGATCAGCGCCTTCCAGCGACTGGTGAACACCTGCGATGTGCGCGCTCCAAACATGGCGCGCAGCTTACCCGCAAATGTTTAAGCAAAAGCCCCGGCCGTTTCCGACCGGGGCTCCGCGTTGACTGCTTATGCTGGACAATCGGGCGGTGCCGATCGTCGTAATGCCTGATCAGGTCTCGGCACGTTCGCGGTTATGCTTGAGGCCGCTCATCTCATCGTGACCGGCCTTGACCGAAGTCCACGCCTGATCGACTGCGGCGCGCGCCTCGGGCGCCAGATCGACGTTTGTGAGGGCGGCTTCAAACTTGCCCTTGAGATAGTCCTCGCCGCGCTCGATCTCGTTGATGATTGCCTGGTCGTCGGACCCGGTAACCACTTCCTTGAGGTTGATAAACGCGCGGTGGGCACCCGCCAGCAAAGTGCCGTCCTCCTCGGGATTTCCGCCCAAACGGGCAACTGCGGTCTGGAGCGTGGCGACTGCGCCCTGGCGTTCGCGGGCGCGGGCGTTGAAGCGATCGGCGAGGTCGCGATCCTTCACGTCGTGGGCGGATTTGGTGTAGCCATCGACGCTGTCGAGCAGCGTGGCGATCAGCGTATTGAGCGTGGTAGTGTCGGCAGTATGCGTAGTCATGGGAGGTAACCTTCTGAAACGAACGGGTTGACCTGCCCTAAACGCCGCAGCCCGATGGGAGTTGCCGCGCGCAGACGATTTAATTTACGGGTCGTCGCGGATCGAGGGCCGCCGGTCGCAAGCCCGCGCTCCCGGGAGGGAACGCGGGGCTTGTAGCGGTTTAGCGCAGCCGCACTGGCACGTAGATCGCGGGCTGGCCGCGGCGCTGGACGCGCAGCAGCACCGCGCCGCGGCTCCCGCCCTGCGCGCTCTTGATCGCGGATTCGAGATCGGTGTTCGTGCGCACCGGCCGGTTGTTGGCCGAAAGGATCACGTCGCCGCGGCGCAGGCCCTTGGCGGCGGCGTCGGACGAATCATCGACGGCCGAGATCACCACGCCCGCCGTGCCTTCGGGAAAGCCGAGCTGGCGCGCGATCGTGGGAGTCAGCTCGGTAACCGCGACGCCCGCCGCCTTTTCGACAACGCCCTGCTGGCTGGGCGCGGGCTTGGTCGCACCGAACTGGTCGTCGGTCTGGTCGTCGGTTCCGAAGTTGCGCGCCGCCAGCTCTTCCTCGCTCGGGCGCTTGCCAACGGTGGCGGTCAGCGTCATCTGCCGGCCGTCGCGAATGAGTTCGATCGGGATGCGCGATCCCGGGGCCTCGTTGGCGACGATGAACGACAGTGTCTGTTCGGGGGTGACGTCCTTGCCATCGACCTTGACCACCACGTCGCCCGCCTGAAGCCCGGCGCGCGCGGCTGCCTGGCCGGGCTCGACCGTGCCGACGAACTCGCCGTGGTTTTTGGGCAAGCCGAGGCTGGCGGCGAGATCTTCGTTGAGCGGCTGGATGCCGACCCCCAGATAGCCACGCTCGATCGCTTGGCCAGCGCGCAACTTGTCGACAATCGGACTGGCGATTTCGGCGGGGATGGCAAAGCCGATCCCGACGCTGCCCCCGGTAGGGCTGAAGATCGCGTTGTTGATGCCGATCACGTTGCCCTTCATGTCGAACATCGGACCGCCCGAGTTGCCGCGGTTGATCGCGGCGTCGGTCTGGAGATAGCGGTCATAGGCGCCGCCGCTCCCGGTGTTGCGATAGACCGACGAGATGATCCCGCTGGTCACCGTTCCGCCCAGTCCGAACGGGTTGCCGATCGCTATCACCCAGTCGCCGACCCGCGCCTGGCGCGAATCGCCAAAGCGCACGAACGGAAACGGCTTGCCACCGCTGACTTTGAGCACGGCCAGGTCCGAGGCAGCGTCGCGCCCGATCAGCTTGGCGGGATAGTCGGTGCCATCGGGGGTGGTCACGGTGATCGATTCGATCTCGCCCTGACCGTCGGCGGTGATGACGTGGTTGTTGGTCACGATATAGCCATCGGGCGAGACGATGAACCCCGAACCCAGCGACTGGGCCTCGCGCGTGGCACCGCCGCCACCGCCGCCGCCCTGACCGCCAGGATTTCCAAACAGCCCCTCGAACGGGGTTCCCGCGAACGGGTTCCCGCCCTGGGCCTGGGCTTGGACCTTGATCCGCTGGCGGGTCGAAATATTGACCACCGCAGGCTGGAGCTGTGCGGTCAGATCGGCAAAGCTGGCCGGGGCCCCTGCGCGGGGTACCACCTGTGCCATCTGCTGGGCATCGTTCTGGGCGACTTGCGCGCCCGCAGAATTGCCAGTGACCAGCGCCAGCGCGCTGCCAGCGAGAAGGAGAGCTGAGGTGACACCATAAGCGTATCGCACGTGACAAAATCCTCTTTGTTCGGTCTGCGGCATCGGACGTGCCGGAAAAGTCGTACCGGCCCGGATTCACGCCGTTTTGCCTTAACATCGATTGAATGGCCGCGGCGCCCTTCGTTTATTTTTGGCAGCGCTTATTTTCCCCGGAACTGCTTGAGATATTCGTTGTCGGGCGAAAGAATGATCGAGGTGGTCCCGTCCTTGGATGCGAACGTCGCATCATAGCTCTGCATCGCCCGGTAGAAGTCGTAGAACTCGGGATCCTTGCCGAAGCTGTCGGCGTACGTCTTGGAAGCCAGCGCCTGCGCCTGGGCGCGGGTGATCTGGGCGTTTTTGTCGCCCTGCGCGCGGATCGTCGTCGCCTCTTGATTGCGTGCGCTCTGCATCCGCTGAAAGGCGCTTTCGAGCGGGGTGCCGTCGGGCAGATCGGCGCGCTTGATCCGCACGTCGATCACTTGCGCGCCGTATTCGCGCGCCTCGCGGTCGAGCCCGTTGCGGATGTTCTTCATAGCTTCACCGCGATCTGCGGTGAGCAAGGATGCAAAGCTGCGCTTGCCCAGTTCCTGGCGCAACACCGAGTTGAGGATCGGCTGGAGCTGTTCGGAAACCCGCTCGGTGGTCCCGGCCGTCCGCACCATCTTGACCGGATCGATAATCCGGAAGCGGGCATAAGCATCGACCTCGAGCCGTCGCTGGTCGACCGAGAGCACCTGCTGGCGCTCCATATCGACGTCGAGCACACGCTTGTCGATCCACACTACCTGTTCGAGGAACGGGATCCGCGCGACCAGCCCGGCCCCGGTCTGGCCGAAATCGGCGTTGGGGCGGAACCGGTTGATCACCCGAACCGGCTCGCCGGTGCGCACGATCACCGCCTGCATCGTTTCGGGCACGACCATC
>JANMPV010000058.1:0-7003 GCA_031370045.1 Novosphingobium sp.
CGCGACGATCTGCTCGGCCGCCTGTTCGGTGCTGAGCCTCATGGTGTCGATGCGCAGCTCGGGCGCTTCTGGCGCCTCGTAAGGGCTGTCGAGGCCGGTGAAATTGCTGAGATCGCCGGCGCGCGCTTTCTTGTAGAGGCCCTTGACGTCGCGCGCCTCGGCCACGCTCAGCGGGGTGTCGACGTAAATCTCGATGAACTCGCCTGTTGGCAACATCTTGCGCACCATCTCGCGCTCGGCGCGGAACGGCGAGATGAAGGCGGCGATGACGACCAAGCCGGCGTCGGCCATCAGCTTCGCCACCTCGCCCACCCGGCGGATATTCTCGACCCGGTCGGCATCGGTAAAGCCGAGGTCGCGATTGAGGCCGTGGCGGACATTGTCCCCGTCGAGCAGGAAGGTATGCCGGTTCATCCGGTGCAATTTCTTCTCGACCAGATTGGCGATGGTCGACTTGCCCGCGCCCGACAGGCCGGTGAACCACAGCACCGCCGGCTTCTGGTTCTTCAATATCGCATGCTTCTCGCGGCTTACCTCCAACGCCTGCCAGTGGACGTTCTGGCTTCGGCGCAGCGCGAAGTGGATCATGCCCGCCGCGATGGTGGCATTGCTCAGCTTGTCGACGAAGATGAAGCCGCCGAGCTGGCGGTGATGTTCATAAGGTTCGAATATGATCGGGCGATCGGTCGCGATATTGGCGACGCCGATCGCATTGAGCTCGAGCGTCTTGGCCGCCAGATGCTCCATATTGTTGACGTTGACCTGATACTTCGGCTCGTGGACGGTCGCCGACACCGTCTGCGTCGCAAGCTTGAGCCAATAGGCCCGCCCCGGCAGCAGCGGCTCGTCGTCCATCCACACGATCGTTGCCTCGAACTGGTCGGCGCTCTGCGGGGGATTGTCGGCGGGGGCGAGGACGTTGCCGCGTGAGCAGTCGATCTCGTCGTCGAGGCAGATCGTCACCGATTGCCCGGCCCTCGCCTCGTCGAGTTCGCCATCAAACGTGACGATGCTCTTGACCGTGCTGGTCTTGCCCGAGGGCAGCACCCGCACCGCATCGCCTGGTTTGACCGATCCCGTCGCGATCAGCCCGGAAAAACCGCGGAAGTCGAGGTTGGGGCGGTTGACCCACTGCACCGGCATGCGGAACGGGCGTGCCGCGTCGCGGGTCGTGTCGAGTTCCACCGTCTCGAGATGGGTAAGCAGCGGCGGGCCGGTGTACCATGGGGTATTTTCGGAGGGGGCGATGATGTTGTCGCCCTTGAAGCCCGAGATTGGCATCGCGGTGAACGCCGCGATCCCGATTTCCTTCGCAAACGCACTGTATTCGGCGACAATCGCGTCGAACACCACCTGATCGTAGCCGACCAGATCCAGCTTGTTGACCGCCAGCACGATGTTGCGGATGCCCAGCAGGTGGCACAGAAAGCTGTGTCGCCGGGTCTGGACCAGCACGCCCTTGCGCGCATCGATCAGGATCACCGCAAGGTCGGCGGTGCTCGCGCCGGTGACCATGTTGCGGGTGTACTGCTCGTGCCCCGGGCAGTCGGCGACGATGAACTTGCGCTTCTCGGTCGAGAAAAAGCGATACGCAACGTCGATCGTGATGCCCTGTTCGCGCTCGGCGGCGAGGCCATCGACCAGCAGCGCGAAATCGATCTCTTGGCCTTGCGTGCCGACCTTCTTGCTCTCGCTTTCGAGGCTGGCGAGCTGGTCTTCAAAGATCATCTTGCTGTCATACAGCAGCCGCCCGATCAGTGTGGACTTGCCGTCGTCGACACTGCCGCAGGTGATGAACCGCAGCATCGTCTTGTGCTGGTGCTGGTCGAGATAGGCGTCGATGTCCTCGGCGATGAGGACTTCGGTGACATAGACCGGATCGTGCGAGGCGTCGGTCATCAGAAATAACCCTGCTGCTTCTTCACTTCCATCCCCGCGCCGCCTTCGTCCTTGTCGATCGTGCGGCCCTGGCGTTCCGAGGTGGTGGTCAGCAGCATTTCCTGGATGATCGCGGGCAGGGTCGCCGCCTCGCTCTCGACCGCGCCGGTCAGCGGGTAGCAGCCAAGCGTGCGGAAGCGGATCGAGCGTTCGACCGGGACTTCGCCCGGGTTGAGCCGGAAGCGCTCGTCATCGACCATCAGCAGCATCCCGTCGCGCTCCACCGTGGGGCGCATGGCGGAGAAATACAGCGGGACGATCTCGATCCCTTCGAGGTGGATGTACTGCCAGATATCGAGCTCGGTCCAGTTGGAGATCGGGAATACCCGGATGCTCTCCCCCCGCTCTCCGACTCTGGCCGATTTGCGCGCGTTATACAGGTTCCACAGTTCGGGGCGCTGGTTCTTTGGGTCCCAGCCGTGGCTGGCGGTGCGGAAGCTGAAGATGCGCTCCTTGGCGCGGCTCTTCTCCTCATCGCGCCGCGCGCCGCCGAACGCCGCATCGAAGCCGTACTTGTCGAGCGCCTGCTTGAGCCCTTCGGTCTTCCACATATCGGTGTGGAGCGAACCGTGGTCGAACGGGTTGATCCCGCGTTCCTTCGCCTCGAGGTTCTGGTAAACCAGCAGCTCCATCCCCGCGTCCTTGGCGGCCTTGGCGCGCAGCTTGTACATCTCCTGGAACTTCCACGTGGTATCGACGTGGAGCAGCGGGAACGGCGGCGGCGAGGGGAAGAACGCCTTTCTCGCCAGGTGCAGCATCACTGCGCTGTCCTTGCCCACCGAATACAGCATCACCGGGTTCTGCGTCTCGGCCACCACCTCGCGCATGATGTGGATGCTTTCGGCTTCGAGCCGCTCAAGGTGGGTCAAGGGTCTGGTCATGCGCGGGGTCGCTTCTGGATAGTTCGCTAGGGTGCCAGATGGCATCGCCCGGCAGGGGTGTGAAGCAATGTTATCTTGGGGCACACAAAATCGCTGCGGCGTCGTGTGGGCGTTCTCAGATGGTGACGACGTGCCTGTCCTGCGGGCGGACATAGACCTGCGCGACGATCGGGAAATTTTCCGAGATCTGGCGCTCGATGTCGGCGACGATACCCTCGACGGCGCGCGCAGAAATGCTGTCGTCGAAGTCGGCGCTGATGATCACCGTGACCATTTCAGGCGCGGAGTGAAGCGTCAGCACTTCATGCACTGCGACGATCCCTTCGTGCGCCGCGGCGCATTTGGCGATCGCCGCGACCACTCGCGGATCGGCCGATTCGCCGATCAGCAGCCCCTTGGCCTCGTAGAGCAGGAGCACCGAGAGTACTGCCAGGACCACCCCGATCAGCACCGAAGCAAGCCCGTCCCAGAACGGATTGCCGGTCATCAGGCTCATCGCCAGCCCTGCCGCAGCGAGCACCAGCCCAATCAGCGCGCCCGAATTCTCGAGCAGCAGGACCAGCGTCGGCGCATCTTTGGTCGAGCGGATTTCCTGCCAGATCGTGCCCTGGCGTGAGGCGTTGAAATCGGCCAGCGCGGCGATCGTCGACCAGCCCTCCAGCGCAAAGGCGATGCCCAGCACCGCGAACGCGATCAGCGGACTGTTCGCGGCTTCGGGGTGGAGAATGTGGAGCACGCCTTCGTAGATCGAGACGCCTGCGCCCAGCGCGAACACCATGATCGCGACCACGAAGCTCCAGAAATACAGCTCGCGGCCATAGCCGAACGGATGCTGGGCATCGGCCGGGCGGCTGGCGCGGCGGCGACCATAAAGCAACAGCACCTGGTTGGTCGAATCGACCAGACTGTGGACACCCTCGGTCAGCATCGCCGACGAGCCGGTCACTGCGGCGGCGGCGAACTTGGCCACCGCAATGCCCAGGTTGGCGCCCAACGCGATGAGTATCGTCCGCGGCGATCCGCTGGCCATTGTCGCGCTTCCCCGTCAGAACATCCGCGCGAAGAGGAATTCCTCGTCGCACTGTTCGCCCACCCAGAAGTGGGTGTCGGCGACATGCGCAAACCCATAGCGGTGATAGAACCGCTGCGCATCGGTGTTTCCGCTCCACACCGAAAGCTGGATTTCGTCCGCTCCCAGCGCGCCCGCCTCGGCCAGCGCCCAGGCCATCAGCGCCGAACCAATGCCGCCGCCAGTCGCGCCCGGTGCGGTGTAAAGCTGCTTGAGCTCGATCGCGTGGCGGCCACGGGCATATTCGGGCCAGCCGCAGGCGAGACCCAGCTTGCAGTACCCGGCCAACGCGTTGTCGCGCTCGGCCAGGCAATAGCGCGCCTGCGGATTGGCGATCTCGCGCCCGACCACTTCATCGGAGTGCATCTGGGCGAGGAAAGCAGCGAGGTCTTCGGGGCGGTACATCGTGCCAAACTTGGCGACGAAGCTGTCGCGCCCAAGCGCAGCCAGCGCGGGGGCGTCGGCGGGCAGGGCGGGGCGCAAGATCACGGCGTGCGGCTCATGCACAGGCTGGAATCGTCAGCGCGCCGATCGCCTCGCCCGAAAGGTCATCCGCTACAAGCTGCAGGTCCGCCATGCGGCGGCCTTAGGTCGCCCGCGCCGCGCTCGCAAGGCGCGTCAGGCATCGACCAGCTCGAGCGACTCGACCGGTAGGCTCAGGCCAATCTCTCCTTCGTGGCGCCACATTATCTGTGCTGCGATCACGTCAAAGCCCTCGAACTCCACCGCGATGTGTGTGCCGACATCGGCCTCGATATTTGCAGCGACTTTGAGTCCGCTGGCCGAGACGTCGCGGACCTGCGCGGGACAGCTGCCGACCGTCAAGCGCATCGGCCCGGTGCGCAGGGCATCGGCGTAGCGGTCCTCGCGGCGGTACTCGGGGGGGCGGGTCACGGTGTTACAGACAGTGTTCGAGTGGTCTTCCCCGACCAGCATCAGCCGGCTGTCTGCGGGAAGGAAGCGGGCGAAGACCGCAGGGTGCAGCGGCTGGATGAAAGCGACCCCGGTGGTCGGGCCGTGCGACCAGATTACTCGCACAGTCAGGCTTTCGAGGCCCGGCAGGCGGAGCCACATCTCGCAATCATGCGCGAACGGACCGGCACCCGAAAGCCGTGCACCATAGGGTGTGAGATCGGCAGTTGCTCCGGCGACGGCGAAGCATCCGCGCTGGCGGACCGTGATGTCGAGCGCGCAATCCGAACGACGCATAGTGCGGCGCTCTACGAAATAAGGGATGGGGGTCATTTGCCCGGGTTGATTGTGATTGACTAATTCCATGGCGCTTACCCCTTCCGCGACACTGCATTGAGCAGTTTGTTGATACCGGGAAACAAGATTTGCATCGGTAAATCCCTCCCGTCGGTTCCGGTTGGGCCCCGAATCGGGCACGCGATCAAGCGCGGCGGTGGCGGTGTCCCGAAAGGGGGTTAACGCAGGCAGCCGGGTTAACAGCAGCTCAGATGCCGCCCGCAACCGGCTCGCGGCCCAGTCCGGCAAGGGCTTCGCTCACTGCCCGCACGCACGCCGCGATGGCCTGGGCGTCGGTCGAGCGGACCACGAAATTGGCGCCGACGCGGCCTTCGCGAAAGAACGGATAACTGCCGATTTGGCACTGTTCGTGGGCGCGCTCGCTGTCGCGCAGCAGCCCGGCGACCTCGCTTTCGGCCACCCAGCAGCCAATCGTTTCGGACAGCAGCGGTGCTCCGCCTTCGAGCATGCCATCGAGCGAGGCGAGCATCTGCGCGGTGATGTGCGGCACCCCCGCCATCAGGAATACATTCTCTATCCGGATACCCGGCGCGCCCGACATCCTGTTCTCGATCAGATCGGCACCCGCTGGTACCCGCGCCATGCGCAGGCGGCCTTCGTTAAGCCCGCCGCGGGTGGCGTAGTAGCCCTCCAGGATCGCGCGCGCGGCGGGGTGGATCACCACCTCCACGCCCAGCGCGGCGGCGATGGCATCTACGGTGATGTCGTCGTGCGTGGGGCCGATCCCGCCAGTGGTAAACAGATAGTCATTGCGCGCACGCAAGGTGTTGACCGCCTCGACGATCGCGGCCTCGACATCGGCTACCACCCGCACTTCGCGCAGGCGGATGCCCTGCACCCCCAGCCAGCTCGCCACTTGGGCGATGTTCTTGTCGTGGGTGCGCCCGCTAAGGATTTCGTCGCCGATGACGACCAGCGCGGCGGTCCAGATGCGGTCAGGGGTGGAGGGCATGGCCGGGCGTTAGGCGAAAGTGGGGATTGCGCCAAGCGCGAGCGTCAGTGGGTGTGCTTCGACAAGCTCAGCATGAGCGGGTCTTTTGAAATCAAACAAGTTCCGCTCAGCCTGAGCCTGTCGAAGGCCGCGCGCCGTCGCTCGATCCTCTATTCCGCAGCCTCCAGCACCTCATCCGTCCGCCCGACCGCGTGCGCCTTGGCGAAGCGCAGCACGCCGTCGTCTACCGGGGCGCTGCGCATATCGCGGCGGTCGTGAATGTAATCCTGGTTGAGGCGCCACGGCAACGCGCTCGCGTTCTTGGGCATCATGTGCTTGCCGCGTTCGAGGTAGCCCGACGAGAACGAGTCGAACACGCTTTCCTCTTCCAGCGTCGCGCCTTGGGCCAGCGTCGGCGTGGCGAAGTCCGCCGCGATCCCGTCCATATGATTGATCAGCCGGGTGATGTAATTGGCGATGATATCGACCCGTAGGGTCCACGAAGCGTTGATATAGCCGAACACCGCAGCCAGGTTTGGCACGCCTGAGAACATGCAGTTGCGGTAATAGAACTTCTGCGCAAAATCGACGCGCTCGCCATCCACCGCCACCGCGATCTTGCCGGCGACCGCTAAAGTCAGCCCCGTAGCGGTGACGATGATGTCGGCATCGAGATGCTCGCCCGATTTAAGCGCGATCCCCGTCGCGTCGATCTGGGCGATGTGGTCGGTGACGACCTTGGCCTTGTCCGCCTTGATCGCTTCGAACAGGTCAGCGTCGGGGATCAGGCACAACCGCTGTTCCCATGGGTTATAGGGCGGGGTGAATGCCACCGGATCGTAACGGTCGCCCAGATGCTCCTTGGTCATCCTGGTCAGCGCATCCCTGATCTTTTCCGGCTTGTTGCGCGCGGTT
>JANMPV010000076.1:0-3226 GCA_031370045.1 Novosphingobium sp.
CCGACCGCGACAGCTTCGAGGTGGCCGGCCGCGGCGAACTCCAGCTTGGCGTGCTGATCGAGACGATGCGCCGCGAAGGCTTCGAGCTGGGCATCAGCCGCCCGCGCGTGCTGTTCGGCGAGGACGATCACGGCAAGCGCACCGAGCCGTATGAGACCGTGGTGATCGACGTCGATGAGGAATACGCGGGCACCGTCGTCGAGAAGATGGCGGGCCGCAAAGGCGAGATGACCGACATGCGCCCGAGCGGCGGCGGCAAGACCCGGATCACCTTCAGCGCTCCTTCAAGGGGCCTGATCGGCTATCACGGCGAGTTCCTCAGCGACACCCGCGGCACCGGGATCATGAACCGCCTGTTCGAGAAGTACGGCCCCTGGCGCGGCACGATCGAGGGTCGCCAGAACGGCGTGCTGATCTCCAACGGCGCGGGCGAGGCCAACGCCTATGCGCTCAACATGCTGGAGGAGCGCGGCATCCTGTTCGTCCGCCCGCAGGACAAGCTCTACGAAGGCATGCTGGTCGGCGAGAACGCCAAGCCCGACGACCTCGAGGTCAACCCGATGAAGTCCAAGGCGCTGACCAACTTCCGCGTTTCGGGCAAGGACGACGCCATCCGCCTGACCCCGCCGAAGATCATGACGCTGGAACAGGCGATCGCGTATATCGACGACGACGAAATGGTCGAAGTCACCCCGAAGTCGATCCGGTTGAGGAAAGCGCTGCTCGATCCGAACGAGCGCAAGAAGGCCGGGCGCAAGAAGGCGGCTTGATCTTCGTCCCGTCGCGCCCGCGAGCCTGCTGATCCGCTCAGTAGCGGGTCGTAAACGCTATCAGCGAGTCCGGCGTGAGGTTCAGCACCGCTGCTTCCAAGGTCTTGTCGAAGCCCGACATCACCAGCACCCCGACCACCACCAGCGCAGCCCCGAACAGCGGCTTGGCGTGGCGCGCTATGGCCTGAAGCTGCTTGCCTCGTGCGCCCAGCGCCTTGCGCGAGCCATACGCGAATACCAGGATCGAGGCGGCAACACCGAGCCCGAAGACAAGGAATGTCACGAACGCCTGGACCAGACCCTCGCCCTGGCTGGCAGCGGCGATCGCCACCCCCAGGGTCGGTCCCACGCATGGTGCCCACACCAGTCCGAGCAGCAATCCGACCGCAAACTGCCCGCCGACGCCGCTGCGATCGACTTTGCTCAATGCCTGATTTCCGCGGTTCGAAAGCGGACTGGCGGCCGCACTTAGCGCGGCCTGGAACCGGGGCACCAGAAGCACGACACCCGCCGTGGTGAGCACGGCTCCGGCTAGGAAGCGGACCAGTTCCTCGTCGATTCCAAGCGAAAAGCCGAACACGACAACCACAAAGCCGAAGCTGGCGAACGATCCCACCAGGCCCGCCACCAACGCCAGCGGCCCCCACCGGCTCTGGCCAAGCGCCGTTGCGATCAGGATCGGAATTAGCGGCAGCACACAGGGGTTGAGGATCGTTACCAGGCCGGCAACGAACGCGAGCACGAAAGCGGCAGTCACAATGAAGTCTCCTGCAGGGTCCGTTCAGAACCCTGCAAGCACGGCGGCGCGCAGTTCGGTGCGGCGCGTTTCGGCAATCGAGCGCGCCGTCTCGCGCGTTCCGCGGAACACCAGCACGGTGGACTGGCGGGGGATCCGGTGTTCGCGCAAGAATGCCTTGTCGGTGTCGAAATCGACACGGACGAAGGTGACGCCGGACAGGCGCTTTTCGCTGCGGAGTTCGTCGAGGATCGGTGCCTGCGCCTTGCAGGTGGGGCACCAGTCGGCGTGGACATCGACGACGATGGCCTTACCGGCGGCTTGTGCCTTGGCAAAACCAGCTTGAGTGTAGGGCATCCACGCCGGTGCCGCGATCGCCGGGATTGAAGTGGTCAGGGCGGCGCAGGCCAAGGCGATTGTTGTGAAACGTTTCATACGAGGGCGACTCCGGTCAGGTCTTTTGGTTTCGATGTAGGTTCGCCGCCGACGCCGGTCCGGTTACAGTCGGTTGGGAAGCGGGCTCCCGTGGAACCCTTAGCCGCAATCTGACCCCAATCCGGCAGTTAATTTTCTGTTAAGCCGCAATATGTTGTCCTTGCGCAATCAGGGGCTTGCTTCGGCGCCGCCTTGAAACGCGCCGGATGGGGACCGAGGAGAAGGTTCGATGTTCGCAATTTTCAACAAAGTCGCTCTCGCCGGGGCGCTCGCCGCGACTGCGACGATGGCCGCGGTTCCGGCCCAGGCGCAGTCGTATGACCGGTATGACCGCCATCGCGGCGGGGATGCCGGGGCGGCGATTGCTGCGGGGATTGTCGGGTTGGCGATCGGCGCGGCGCTCGCCTCGGGCAGCCGACGTGGCAGTTATTACAACGACGGATATTACGACTCGCGCTATCGCGGGAACTACGACTATCCGCAGCAGTCATACTACAACTACAACACTTATCCGCGTGACTATAATTACGAAAACTACGATCGCCGCTACCGCGATGCTTATCGCTATGAGCGCAAGCACCGCAAGTGGCATCGCGACCACGGCGACTGGGACGACTAAAGCCAGACAAGCCCAGTTATCTGGCCTCGCCCTCAGTCATCTGGACCCGCCCATGGACCCCGCACCGCGCACCGAGTAAGGCGCGCGGGCCATGGGCGAAGCAGCCAATCTCGATACCGGTGGACAGCTCCTTGACGGGCTGCGCGTCGCGCTGTTCAGCGGCAACTACAACTACGTCCGCGACGGCGCGAACCAGGCGCTTAACCGGCTGGTCGGCTATCTCCAACGCCAGGGCGCGCAAGTGCGGGTCTATTCGCCGCGTACCGCCACGCCTGCCTTTGCCTCGATGGGTAAGCTGGTTGGGGTACCTTCAATATCGATTCCGGGGCGCAGCGAGTACCGACTCTCCATCGCGCTGAGCCCGCGGGTGCGGCGCGATCTGGCCGAGTTTGCGCCGCAGGTGGTCCACGTCTCGTCGCCCGACTGGGTCGGCCACCGCGCGGTCAGTTGGGCGCGGGCGCGGCGGGTGCCGGTGCTGGCCTCGGTCCATACCCGGTTTGAGACCTACCCGCGTTATTACAACATGGCCTGGATCGAGCCGGTGATAGAGGCGATTTTGCGCCGCTTCTACCGTCGCTGCGACGCATTGGTCGCACCGTCCGAATCGATGGCCCAGGTGCTGCGCGAGCAGCGGATGAACTACGATATCGGCATCTGGTCGCGCGG
>JANMPV010000102.1:0-2595 GCA_031370045.1 Novosphingobium sp.
GCAAGATGAAGCCGATCCCGATCCTGCTGTTCGGGCGCGAATACTGGAACAAGGTCGTGAATTTCGAGGCGATGGCCGACGAAGGCGTGATCAACCACGCCGACCTTGAGTTGTTCCGCTGGGTCGAGACCGCCGAAGAAGCGTGGAACCACATCGTCGCGTTTTACGGGATCGAGTGCTGAACTAGCCCCGCGCTGCGTGATGCCCCAGCGGTCCTGCGCCCGCACCGAACCCAGGTGCGGCGCGCAGGGCAGAGCGCACGAACCCGCGCGCGCGGTCGATCGCTTCCTCCAGCGGCAGTCCCATCCCCAGATAAGTGGCGATCGCGCTCGACAGGGTGCAGCCGGTGCCGTGGGTGTGGCGGGTGGCAATGCGCGAGCCTTCGAAGCTGAGCGTGGTGCCGTCGCCGCGAACCAGCCGGTCGATCACCACCGACCCATCGGCGTCGCCGCCTTTGGCGAGGTAGGCAATTCCCCGAGCCGTCATTCCGGCATCGCCACCCAGCGCGGCAAGCTCGGCAACATTGGGCGTGGTCAGCGTCGCCAGCGCCATCAACCGTTCGAATGCTGCAATCGTCTCCGCATCGGCGAGCGCAACTCCGCTCGTCGCGATCATAACCGGATCGAACACGATCGGCACGCGACAGCGCGCGACCGCCTCGGCGACCGCGTCCGCGGTGGCGGCGCTGCCAAGCATCCCGATCTTGATCGCATCGACGCCGATATCGTCGATGCAGGCTGCGATCTGGGCGGCGACCATCTCCGGATCGACCGGATCGACCCGTGTCACACCGATCGTGTTCTGCGCGGTCAGCGCGGTGATCGCGGTCATCGCATAGCCGCCGAGCATGGTGATCGTCTTGACGTCTGCCTGGATCCCCGCCCCGCCCGAGCTGTCGGACCCGGCAATGGTCAGGATGCGGGGGGGCTGGTTGGGCATGGTCAGCGGGGGTGCTTCGACAGGCTCAGCATGAGCGGGTTTTGTAAGGTGTGCACAAACCCTAAGTCCCGCTCATCCTGAGCTTGTCGAAGGATTGAACTTCCGCACCACACTCGGCGGGAATTCCGCGTGCAGCGCCTTGGCCCGGCTCGGGCGGTCCATCAGTTCGCCCCCGCAGTTGGGGCAGCGGTCATCAAGCTGGTCGGCACATTCAGCGCAGAAGGTGCACTCGAACGAACAGATGAACGCGCCCGGCGCCTCGGCGGCAAGGTCCGCGCTACAGCGTTCGCAATCGGGGCGCATCTCAAGCATCAGGCGGCTGCCGCTTCCACCGCCGCGCAGATTGCAGCGACCGCAGCATCCACTTCGCCCGCATCGTCGCCCTCGGCCATCACCCGGATCAGAGGTTCGGTCCCCGACGGACGGATCACCAGGCGGCCCTTGCCCGCCAGCGCCGCCTCGGCCTCGGCAATCACCCGCTTGACGTTGGCGTCCTCCAGCGGCTTGCCGCCCGCGAACCGCACGTTGCGCAGCAGTTGCGGAACCCGGTCGAACAGATGGAGCACCTCGCTGGCCGGTTTCTTCGCGCGAACCAGCGCGGCCAGCACTTGCAGCGCGGCGATGGTGCCGTCGCCGGTGGTCGCGTGGTCGGCCAGGATCATGTGCCCCGATTGCTCGCCGCCCACGTTGCAGCCGCGCGCGCGCATCGCCTCGAGCACGTGGCGGTCGCCCACAGCGGTGCGCACCAGCTCGATGCCTTCGCTTGCCAGGTACCGTTCGAGCCCCAGGTTGGACATGACCGTCGCCACCACCGCGCCGCCTCTCAGCAAGCCTTGCGCAGCCATGCTCGATCCGATCAGCGCCATAATCTGGTCGCCATCGACCGTCTCGCCGTGCTCGTCGACCACGATCAGGCGATCGGCGTCGCCATCCAGCGCGATCCCGATGTCGGCCTTTTCGGCCACCACCCGCGCCTTGATCGCCGCCAGGCTGGTCGATCCGACCCCGTCGTTGATGTTGACGCCATTGGGCTGAACCCCGATCGCTACCACTTCGGCGCCCAGCTCCCACAGCGCCGAGGGGGCGACCTGATAGGCCGCGCCATTGGCGCAATCGACCACGATCTTGAGCCCGTCGAGCCGCACCGTATCAGGCAGGCTGGCCTTGACCGCGTGGATATAGCGCCCGCGCGCATCGTCGACCCGCCGCGCGCGACCGATGTCCCTGGCGTCGGCGAGCGCGATGTCCTGCCCGATCAGCGCCTCGATCCCCGCCTCGGCCTCGTCCGACAATTTATAGCCATCGGGGCCGAACAGCTTGATCCCGTTGTCTTCGTAAGGGTTGTGGCTGGCCGAGATCATCACCCCCAGATCGGCGCGCATCTCGCGCGTCAGCATGGCGATCGCCGGGGTCGGCAACGGCCCGGTCATGATCACGTCCATGCCCACGCTGGTGAACCCCGCGACCAGCGCGTTTTCCATCATATAGCCCGAAAGCCGCGTATCCTTGCCGATGACCACGCGATGGCGGTGCGCGCCGCGCAAGAACCAGGTGCCCGCCGCCTGGCCGACCTTCATCGCGGTGGCGGCGGTCATCGTCCCGGCGTTGGTGCGCCCGCGGATGCCGTCGGTGCCGAACAACCTGGCTGTCATATGC
>JANMPV010000115.1:0-4437 GCA_031370045.1 Novosphingobium sp.
GTTAGGCACGACCCGGTCGAGAAAATCGTCGATCCGGCGCAGTGCCTTGTCGCGCACCGGGTCGGCCTCGCGCAGGATTTCGTGCGCGGCCTCGGGGCCGAAGCGGACCAGTTCGGCGCGGGTAATCCGCCGCGCGGCGCGTTCGATCGCGGGATACGAGACCAGCCGGTCGCCGCTGCTGGCGACGAAAATCGCGGGGATAGCAATCCGCTCGAGCACGCCCGGCTGCTCCAGCCCGCGCATCGAGGCATAGGCGCGTTCGACCCAGCGCCAGCTTCCCGGACCCATCGCCAGTTCGGGGCGATGTGCGCGCCACCACATTTCGTCGGCATATCGATCCGCGTCGTGGGTCAGCATCCGGGCGCGCCAGGCGAGCTTGTCGCCGGGCTCCTCCTTCCATTTCCATGCGGGTCGCCGGGCATCGCCCCACGCCGCCATCGCCCGAGCCACCTGGTGCATCGCCGCGCCGGGCAGGCGCCCTGCCAGCCCGAGCATCGGCGCGGCCAGGACCAGCGCATCGGGATCGATCAGGCCCTCGGCGACCGCGCGCAGCGCCAGGTGCCCGCCCATCGAATGTGCGACCACGATCCGCGGGCCGCTGCCGCCCTGGCGCCACTCGCGCCAGAAGGCGGCAAGATCGGCCAGCCACAGCGCAAAATCCTCGACGTGTCCGGTTGCGGCGTCGATCCCCAGCCGCCCCGATCCGCCCTGGCCACGCCAGTCGAGCGCGGTCACCCGCCAGCCGCGTCGCGCCCAGTGGTCCAGCGTTTCGAGAACCTTTTCGTAATAATCGCCGCGCCCCGGCAGGAACAGCAACGAGCCGCGCGACGCTCCGGTCGAGGCGGGCCAATCGAGGCGGCGGATCGCGTAGCCGTCAGGCGCGGTCCACGTGCTTTCGTGCGCGGTCGCGGGAATAGCCCGGCGATCGAACCCGGCCTGGTCGGGCTTCACCGGCGCTGGCGATGATTGCTCCGCGTGGATAATTCCGCCCTGCCGCCGATAGTTACTATTTGGTAAGTCATGGTGCGTAAGCACGTCCCCTATGACGGGGGGAATTCTGGCTTACGGGCTGCTCGCAGCCTTGGCAATCGCGCTGCTGATAGCGGCGGTCAGCGATCTGCGCACGCGCCTGATCCACAACTGGGTGACTTTTGGAATCGCCGCTGCCGCGCCGGCCTATTGGTGGGCCAGCGGATTGGCGCTGTGGCCGGGGGTGGTCGGGCAACTCGGCCTCGGGCTGGCAGTGTTTGCGGTACTCGCCGGGCTGTTTGCGGCGGGCGCCATGGGCGGGGGCGACGTCAAGCTTCTGACCGCGCTGGCGCTGTGGTTGCCGTGGCAACCCTTCCTGCAACTGGTGGTGGCGATGGCGCTGCTCGGCGGGGTGCTGACGCTGATCTGCGTCGCCTGGCACCGCATCGGGCGACGCAGTGGCAAACTGCAAGTTCCATACGGGGTGGCGATCGCCGGCGCGGGGTTGTGGGTGCTGGCCAATACATACGGTCCGATCGCCTCCCAGCTGGGGTGAACAAGATTTTAACCATTTTCCCCGATTGATCGGGACGACTTTCGAAGAGGCAGGGCTAAGCCATGGACAGGAAGAAAATGATGCTGCTGGTGGGGGCGCTGATCGTTGCGATCGCCACCGCGCTGTTGGCGAGAAGCATTTTCGCGGGCGCTGCGGCGCCGACAGCCGATGCAGCAGCGGCATCTGCGGCCAAGGGACCCAAAGTCCTGGTCGCCCAGCGCGCACTGCCGGTGGGCACGATCATCACCGCGGACTCGGTTGCCTATCAGGCCTGGCCCAAGGACATGGTCCAGGACGCCTACTTCCTCAATGGCGAGGCCGACGTTTCCAAGCTGCTCGGCACCGTGGTGCGCTTCAACGTGACCGCGGGTGAGCCGATCACCCAGGGCTCGCTGGTCGCTCCGGGCGATCGCGGCTTCCTCGCTGCGGCGCTTGGCCCGGGGATGCGCGCCGTGACGGTGCCGGTTTCGGCCAAGACTGGCGTGGCCGGCTTCGTCTTTCCGGGCGACCATGTCGATCTGGTGCTGACCCAGACGGTGGATGCACACGAGGGTGAACCGCTGCGCGCGTCCGAAACCATCCTGCGCAACTTGCGCGTGCTGGCGACCGACCAGTCGACCGAAAGCACGACCGAGAACGGCAAGACCGTGGTCCGCGAGTTTAAGACCGTTACTCTCGAGGTGACTCCCAAAATCGGCGAGAAGATCGCGGTCGCCCAGACCATCGGCACGCTTAGCCTGTCGCTGCGCGCGATCGCCGATAACCAGGGCGAACTGGAGCGCGCGATTGCCGCGGGCGACGTCTCGATCCCCGAGGGTGCGACCAAGGATCAGGAAGAAAAGCTGCTCAAGGCTGCAATGAGCCGACCGATGGACAGCGGCAGCACGTTCGTCACCGGCGGCGATGTGTCGCGCTTCCAGCGCCGCTCGATGCCCGCCACCAGCACTCAAATCGCCCGTCAAACCGCCGCTGCGGTAGCCTCGGCCGGCGGGGCGCCCGGAGGCGGCACCGCAGTGGTGTTCAATCCGGGTCCAACCGTGCGCATAAGCCGCGGCAAGACCATCGAAATCGTGCCCCTGGGGGGCAAATAAGATGCGCACCGCTGGCTCGAAACCGCGTCACGCCATCACAAGGGGCAAGACCATGAATCGCCGATTGATCGCCACCCTGCTGAGCGCCGTCTGCACGGTCGCCCCGCTGGCCATCCTTCCCACCGGCAGCGCGCAGGCCCAGAACGTGTCGCGTCCCGCCAACGACATCGTCCTCTCGATCGGACGCGGCCAGCTGATCAGCCTGCCGGGCAAGATGGCCGATGTGTTCGTCGCCAACGATCAGGTCGCCGACGTCCAGGTGCGCAACGCCAACCAGCTTTATGTGTTCGGCAAGGCGGGCGGCGAGACCACGGTCTATGCCAGCAACGCCGCGGGCCAAACGATCTGGTCGGCCAATGTAAGGGTCGGTTCCAACCTCGACTCGATCGACCAAATGCTTGGCCTTGCGATGCCCGAAGCGCACATCAACGTCGCGACGATGAACGGCACCGTGCTGCTCACCGGGATCGTTGCCGCGCCCGAAGATTCGGCCGAGGCCGAACGCCTGGTCAAGGCGTTCGTGGGACCCACCACCAACGTCATCAGCCGCCTGCGCACCGCGACCCCGCTGCAGGTCAACCTGCAGGTGCGGATCGCCGAAGTCAGCCGCTCGTTCATCCGCGACGTCGGGGTCAACCTGACCACGATCGACGGCAGCAGCGGGTTTCAATTCGGCCTGGGTCAGGGTGGACGCAATTTCGCACCCAATGTCTATGCCGGTCCCGGCCAGGCGCTGGGCGTGGGCAACCAGCTCAGGATCTCGATCCCGGATCCGACCGACCCGACCAAGACCATTTCGGCCAACGGTTCGTCGGTTAACCCGGTCAACGTCGGTTCGACTCTGGCGGGTGCGGGCAGGCTGTTCGGCCTCAACATCCTCGGTGCGCTCGATCTGGGCGAGACCGTGGGTCTGGTGACGACGCTGTCGAACCCCAACCTGACCGCGCTGTCGGGCGAAACCGCCGACTTTCTGGCCGGCGGCGAGTTCCCGGTGCCGATCAGCCAGGGCCTCGGATCGACCTCGATCGAATACCGCAAGTACGGTGTGAGCCTGGCCTATACCCCGACGGTGCTGGCCAACGGCCGCATCTCGCTGCGGGTGCGACCCGAAGTGTCGGAACTGTCAAGCCAGGGGGCGGTCACGCTCAACGGCTTTCAGGTTCCTGCGCTGACGATCCGCCGCGCCGAGACCACGGTTGAGCTGGGATCGGGGCAAAGCTTCATGATCGCCGGGCTGATGTCGAACACCGCGCAGAACCTGCTCAAGAAGACACCGGGCGTGGGTGACATCCCGGTCCTGGGTGCGCTGTTCCGCTCGACCAACTTCCGCAAGGGCGAGACCGAGCTGGTGATCGTGGTGACCCCGTATCTGGTCAACCCGGTCGATGCCAACGACATCAAGCTGCCGACCGACGGCTTCCAGACCCCCAACGAACTCCAGCGCCTGCTCGGCAATATGGAGAACGACGGCCAGTCCGGCGCGAAACGCCCGGTGCCGCGCGCTGCCGACGAAGGCACGGCCCCGGCCGGGCCTCGTGTGGGACAATTGGGCGTGGGCGACTTGGCCCAGCCTTCGCCTCCGGCGCTTCTCGCCGCGAACAAGGACGCCGCGAACAAGGGCAGGGGGTCGAAAAAGGACCGCCAGGCCGATGCCAATCCCGGCTTCAACACCCTGCTGAAAAGGTGAGAGCGATGACCCAGACCCTGTTCCGCGCGCGTGCGCCCGCCGCACTCACTCTCGCACTCGGTGTCGGCCTTTCGGGCTGCGCGACCAACCGCGGGCTTGAAAGCCTCAATCAGCCGGTGGTGAGCCGGACCAAC
>JANMPV010000128.1:0-1908 GCA_031370045.1 Novosphingobium sp.
GCGCGCGAACGCGGCGACATACTGGCCAAGGCGATGAGCGCAGATTTCGGGCACCGCAGCGTGCAGCAAAGCATGCTTTCCGACATCGGACCGGGGGTGACCGCCGCCAAATACTGCCTCAAGCACCTGGCGGGCTGGGCCAGGCCTGAACGCCGCAGCGTGCCGTTCCCACTGGGTCTGCTCGGCGCGAAGGCGGAGGTCCGTTATGAGGCCAAAGGCGTGGTCGGGATCGTCAGCCCGTGGAATTTCCCGGTCGGCCTGACGATCAGCCCGCTCGCTCAGGCGCTCGCCGCGGGCAACCGCGCGATGATCAAGCCGAGCGAGTTCACCGAACGCACCTCCGAAGCAATGGCCGAAGCTTTTGCCGCGTTTTTCGCCGAGGACGAGGTCGCCGTCGTGCTCGGCGGGCCAGAGGTCGGGCAGGCGTTCTGCAAGCTGGCGTTCGATCACCTGCTGTTCACCGGGGCGACCAGCATCGGCAAGCACGTGCTTCATGCCGCGGCCGACAACCTCGTTCCGGTCACGCTTGAACTCGGCGGCAAATCGCCGACGATCCTCGGCCGTGGCGCCGATCTCAAGCGCGCAGGTGAACGCATCGCGCTGGGCAAGATGATGAACGCCGGGCAGATCTGTCTCGCGCCCGATTACCTGCTGGTGTCCGAAGAGCGCGAGTCTGAAGTGATCGACGGAATCCGTCAGGGCGTGGCCGCGATGTATCCCACGCTGCTGTCAAATGAGGACTACGCCGCGGTGATCAATGCGCGCCACCGCGATCGGTTGAAGGGCTTGATCGCCGACGCGGTCGAGAAGGGTGCCGAGGCGATCGAGATCAACCCCGGCGGCGAAGACTTCAGCGCCGCGAACCTCAACAAGATGCCGCTGACCATCCTGCGCAATGTGAATGACGGGATGAAGGTGATGCAGGACGAAATTTTTGGCCCGATCCTGCCGGTCAAGACTTACAAGGGGATCGATCAGGCGATCGACTACGTCAACGCGCACGATCGCCCGCTTGGCCTGTACTATTTCGGTGACGACCGGGCCGAGCGCGAACAGGTGCTGAGCCGCACCATTTCGGGTGGGGTCACGATCAACGATGTGCTGTTCCACGTCGGGATCGACGACCTGCCGTTCGGCGGGATCGGACCATCGGGAATGGGATCGTATCACGGCCCCGAGGGCTTCAAGACATTCAGCCACGCCCGCTCGATCTATACGCAGCCCAATATCGACATTGCCAAGCTGGCCGGCTTTCGTCCTCCGTTCGGCAAGGCGACCGATCGCGCGGTGGCGATGCAGATGAAATAGGGGATCTGATAAAATAGGGAGGGCAGATGAGCTAGAGGAGACCGCGCTCTATGCCCTCAAGGGCACCCGCCACCCCTTGCACGCTGCGGGTGCCGGGACTAGGGCGCTCGCAGTTGCACAAAAGCCCGAGTCAGACCCTTGCTTGACCTCTCGCAGTACCTGCCGATCCTGATCTTCCTGGGCATTGCGCTGGCATTGTCGAGCCTGTTCGTGTTCCTGCCGATGGGGGTCTCGCGGCTGACGGGCACGCACAATCCCAGCGCCGACAAGCTGTCCGAATACGAGTGCGGGTTTCCCGCGTTCGAAGATCCGCGCAGCCAGTTCGACGTGCGCTTTTACCTCGTCGCGATCCTGTTCATCATATTCGATCTGGAAGCCGCGTTCCTGTTTCCGTGGGCGGTCAGCCTTAATGTCACTGGATGGCCGGGCTGGATTACGATGATGCTGTTCCTGTTCGAACTGATCGTCGGCTTTGCCTATGCGTGGAAGAAGGGAGCACTCGATTGGGAGTAGAAACTTCGCCCGCTCTGGTCGCAGCTGACGGCACGCCGCTGCGCGCGCCGAACCAGTCGTTCGTCGTCGATGTGAACGCCGAAGTGG
>JANMPV010000131.1:0-7590 GCA_031370045.1 Novosphingobium sp.
GCGTGTGCAGCGGCGAGTCGCCGACGGGGGGGGTGCGCGGGGGCTGGGGGGCAGCGGCCGTGGGCGGCAGCGATTCAAGCGGCGTCATATGGGTCGAAGTGGCTCCTCATGCCGGTTAATCAAGGAAAAGGGACGCGCACCGTAGCGGCTTGAGGGCCGTACGGTGCGAAGGAGGCTGCGCGTTCAGGCGGGGTCAGCCGGGATCGGGCGATGCGTCACGCCATCGCGCGAAGCGCCAGAAGATCCTCGCTGGGCGGGGGCAAAACGGCGATGCCAGAGGGGATCGGCGGAGCGAATCGCGGTGGCCGAGCGCGGATCGGGATCGAAACGCAGGAGGGTCAGCGCGGGGGAACTCCGTCTCGCCGGGTTTTTGAGAGCCTCGGGCCGCCGACGATAGCGGCCCAGCCAGGCCATCGCGGGGCTCGCCATGGCAGCAGCATTATACCCCGGACGTGCGATAACCGCAATCGGCATCGCTTGGGCGATCCGCCGCCAGTCTTTCCAGCAGTGAAACTGCGCCAGATTGTCGCTGCCCATCAGCCACACGAACCGCCGCCGGGGGTAGCGCCGGAGCAGCGCGCGCAGCGTGTCGATGGTGAACCGCGTTCCCAGCTCACGTTCGATCGCGGTGACCCGGATCGGCGCGCGCCGCGCCTGTTGCCGCGCTGCCGCGACCCGTGCAGCCAACGGCGCCATGCCTGCGACCGGCTTGAGCGGGTTTCCCGGCGAGACCAGCCACCACACCTCGTCCAGCCCCAGCTTGTCCAGCGCGAACAGGCTGATCCGGCGGTGGCCGCGATGCGCAGGATTGAAGCTGCCACCGAGCAGGCCGGTCAGCTGGCCGCTGCGGTTCATCCGATCGATTTCACTTTGGTTTGCGCGGCTCCGAAACGAACTGGCTTCGATACCCCCCTTGGAAGCCGAGCATCCAGCCCGGATATTCGCGCGGCAACTCGCTCAGCTTGTTTAGCTCGGCCATTTCGGCGGCGGTCAGTTCGATGTCGCAGGCCGCCAGGTTGTCGGCGAGCTGGTCGGCGCGCTTGGCTCCGACGATCACGGTCGAGACTGCGGGTTGATAGAGCAGCCAGGCCAGCGCAACTCCCGCGACGCTTGCAGTTCCGCCGCGCGAATCAGCCATCCGCCGCATCGCCTCGACCAGATCGTAACCGCGATCCATGTTGACCGGGGGGAAGTCGAACGCCGCGCGGCGGCCCTCGCCCTGGCTGCGATCGTCGTCGCCGCGGGTGTATTTGCCCGACAGAAAGCCGCCGGCCAGCGGGCTCCACACCATCAACCCGACACCTTCGGAGCGCAGCATCGGCACGATCTCACGCTCAAGATCGCGCCCGGCGACGGTGTAGTAGGCCTGGAGCGAAGCGAACTTTTCCAGACCGAGACGCTCGGACATGCCGAGCGCCTTCACGATCTGCCACGCCGCCCAGTTGCTGACCCCGATATACCGCACCCGGCCCGAACGAACCATGTCGTCGAGCGCGCGTAGCGCCTCGTCCATCGGGGTGGTCGCGTCCCACCCGTGGATCTGATAAAGATCGACGTGATCGGTGCCGAGCCGCTTCAGGCTGGCGTCGATCTGGTGCATGAGGTGGTATCTGGATACCCCCGCATCGTTGGGTCCGGGGCCCATGTTGCCCATTGCCTTGGTCGCGAGCACCACGTCGGACCGGGCGATCCCCAGCGCTTTAAGCGCGCCACCGACGAATTCTTCCGACTGGCCGGTGGTATAGACGTTGGCGGTGTCGATGAAGTTGATCCCGCCGTCGATCGCCTGCTTGACCAGCGCGGTCGAGGCATCCTGATCGAGCCCCGCAACCGCGCCGAAGCGGCCAGTGGCGGTCCCGAAGGTCATCGCCCCCAGGCACAGTTCGGAGACGATCAGGCCGGTGTTGCCAAGGCGGTTGGTGCGCATGGGAGGTTCCTTCGCAAACGTTTGATCAAGGACGAATCTGGCCGGTGCCGCGCACCAGCCATTTGTAGGTGGTAAGACCCTCGAGCGCGACCGGGCCGCGCGCGTGGAGCCGCCCGGTGGCGATGCCGATCTCGGCGCCGAGCCCGAACTCGCCGCCATCGGCGAACTGGCTCGAGGCATTGTGCATGACGATCGCCGAATCGACTTCGGACAGAAAACGCTCGGCAGCCGCGGCATCTTCGGTAACGATCGCGTCGGTAGGCCCCGAAGCGTGGCGCGCGATGTGCGCCAGCGCGCCGTCCAGCCCATCGACCACCGCCACGCTGAGCACCGCGTCGAGATATTCGGTATCCCAGTCGTCGTCGCTTGCCGCACAAATCCGCGGATCGATCGCCTGCGCGCGCGCATCGCCGCGCAGTTCGCAGCCCGCGTCGAGCAGCGGCTCGACCAGCCCGTGCGGATCGGGATAGGTCGCATCGATCAGCAGCGTCTCCATCGCCCCGCACACCCCGGTGCGGCGCAGCTTGGCGTTGAGCGCGATCGCCGCGGCCTTGGCTGGATCGGCGGCGGCGTGGACGAACGTGTGGTTGATCCCGTCGAGGTGGGCAAGCACCGGCACCCGCGCCTCGGCCTGGACGCGGGCGACGAGTGCCTTGCCCCCGCGCGGGACGATCATGTCGATCAGCCCCGCCGCCGCCAGCATCGCGCCGACTGCCGCGCGATCCTGCGTCGGGATCAGCTGGACCGTTTCCGCAGGAACCCCGCCAGCCGCCAGCCCCGCGACGAATGCCGCATGGATCGCATGGTTGGACCGCACCGCCTCGCTGCCCCCGCGCAGCAGCACCGCATTGCCCGACCGGACGCACAGCGCGGCGACATCGGCGGTCACGTTGGGGCGGCTTTCGTAGATGATCCCGATCAGCCCGACCGGTATCCGGACGCGTTCGAGAACCAGTCCGTTAGGCCGCTGACGCCGGTCGATGATCTCGCCCACCGGATCGGGCAGGTCGGCAATCGCGCCCACCGCATCGGCCATGGCGGCAAGCCGCGCGGCATCGAGCAGCAGGCGGTCGAGCATCGCCGCAGACAGGCCAACGCTCCGCGCGGCCTCCATATCGGCGGCGTTGGCGCTCAGAATCACGGGCGCGGCGTTGGGCAACCCCAGTGCCACCAAACGCAACGCCCACGCGCCCTCGTCGGTCCGCATTCGCGCCAGGGTCCGCTGCGCCATCCGCCCGGCCCGCGCCAAAGCCGCAACGACCTCCGCGACCGAGGGCGTCGTGCTTGGCGATTCGACTGGTTTGATCGCGCTGCTGGCCATAGTGGCGCGGCTACCACCGGAGAGGAAGGATGTCACATCGGGATGCGCAAGGCGCCGCCTAACGCATTGCCGGTCGCTTGGTTCCCACCGTCAGCTAAAAATTTTGCCGCTACCAGTCGCTTTGTCGTGCGACTCGCTCGCCTCGCCCCGAGTCTGAACCCAGAGATTCGACTCCTGCTTTAACGCCTGCCAGTAGTGGCGGACCAAATCAAAGGGTGGGTCGCAGTCTTGCAAACGCTGAAGCGCAACGGGTGGACGGCCCGTGTGCGCACCTGGTTCCCCGATCGCGAGTTCTTCATGCGATCGCAGGGGCAGGTGCGCTTCATCAGAATCTCCGCCCGTCTTCAGATGACCGTCGCGGCGCTTGTTGCTGCAGCGGTGTTGGCGTGGATGGTGGCGATGATCGCTATGATCGCGCTGCAATTCGCTTCAACCAGCCAGCGCATGGCCATGCTCGAGCGCGAGGCCAAAGTGACCAGCGCCGAGACCCGGGTATCGTCGTACCGCAAAGACATCGATCACGTCGCCACCGACCTCCAGCGGCGCCAGGCGTTCATCGAGCAGGTGGTCAAGAGCGAATTGGGCGCGCTGCCCGACCAGGAAGCGCCCGCGGGTCGTGATACGGTGTCGGACAGCTCCACCGAAACCGCCAGGACCGTCACCAAGATTTCGGCGCTACTCCCCGGTGCCGCCGGGCTCGCCCGGATCGAGCAGCGCCAGCTTGCTTTCGCCGAGCGGCTCACTCGCCTCGCCGACGACCGCTCCGCCAGCGCCGAGGCCGCAATCCGTCGGGTCGGGCTCAACCCGCGGCTGATGCTGGCGAAAATGAACGACCGTAACGCGCAGGGTGGCCCGCTGCTCGGCGCCGCCAGTGGCCTCGATCCGCGCTTCCAGCGGCTCGGCCTCAGTCTGGCGCGGATGGGCGCGCTGGAAGACGGGCTGACCGCAGTGCCGCACAACCTGCCCGCCAGCCTTGAATACATCTCGTCGGGCTTCGGCTATCGCAGCGATCCGTTCACCGGCGCCGCCGCGTTCCACGCCGGGCTCGATTTCCGCGGACCGGTCGGCGCGCCGATCTATGCCGCGGCCAAAGGCACGGTCAGCTTTGCCGGGATCCGCCAGGGCTATGGCAACTGCATCGAGATCACTCACGGCAACGGCCTGCTGACGCGCTACGCCCACATGTCGGCGTTCCGCGCGCATGTCGGCGAAGTGGTCGCTGCGGGCGATACCATCGGCGCGATCGGCAGCAGCGGGCGTTCGACCGGACCGCACCTCCACTTCGAAGTGCGGATCAACGACCAGCCGGTCAACCCGCGCCCGTTCCTCGATGCCCCCACGCGGTTTGGAGCCATTGATCATGTTCTCCCGAAAACAAGAGGCCGCGCCGCGGCCCTACGCGGCTGATACGATGGCCGGGGGGCGCAATTCGTCGGCCAGTTCGGGGGCCAGTTCGACCTTTTCGGTGTTCGGACCCGACATCGCCATCACCGGCGACGTCAAGGCCAGCGCCGATCTCCATATCGACGGGCGGATCGAAGGGGATATCATCTGCCAGGCACTGGTTCAGGGCGAGGGCAGCGAGATCGTCGGGGCGATCTGCGCCCAGACCGCGCGGCTGGCAGGCGTTGTGCGTGGGTCGATCGACGCGGGCAGCTTAGTAATCCTCAAGTCGGCGCGGATCCACGGCGATGTCAGCTACGATGCGCTGACGATCGAACAGGGCGCCGAAGTCGAGGGCCGCTTCGCGCAGCGTTCAGCGGGCACGGCTCGCGCCATCCCCATGACCCATGACGACGACGCGGCCCGGATCAGCCTGGTAAGCTGAACTTTCGCGCGCGCTCGGCTTCTTCGATCCGGAGCGCCTGACGATCGAGCTTGCCCACCGGAACCCGCGGCAAGCTGGTGCGAACCTCCACCGCCAGCACCCGCTCTTTGGGGGGCAATCGCCCGTTGAGCCAGTTGCGCAGCGATTCGCCGGTTTCAAAACCATCGCCCGACAAGGTCACGAACGCCTTAGGGCTTTCCCCGCGGAACGCGTCAGGAATGCCAATCGTCACTGCCTCGCGGACGTGCTCGTGGGTCAGCAGCACCTCTTCGATACGGCTGGGGAAGATCGGGGTGCCGGCGCTGTCGATAACGTCGGACAGGCGGTCGATAATCGTCAGATAACCGTCGGCGTCGATCTCGGCATAGTCCCCGGTGCGCAGCCATTCGCCAACGAATGCGCCGGCATCGGCGGCGGGATCGTTCCAATAGCCCAGCATCACCTGCGGGCCGGCCACCGCGAGTTCGCCCGGCTCTCCCAAGGGGGCGGGGCGTGAGGGATCGGTGCGGTCGAGGAGAGTCCAGCGTGTCCCAGGCAGGGGCTTACCCGCCGAGCCGGGGCGTTGGGGCGCATCAAACGGGTTGACCGAAACGACGCCGGCCGCCTCGACCAAGCCATAGCCTTCGACCACCTCTGCCCCGGACACCTGTTCGAACCGGCGCTTGAGCGGAGCCGCCAGCGGCGCTCCCCCGGAAATGCACACCTGCAACGAGGTGAGCTCGGCTCCGGCCAGCGCGGGTTCGTCGAGCAGCGCCTGGAACATCGTCGGAATGCCCGGCATCGAAATGGCACCCGTTCGCCGGATCGTACGCAACACCTGGCGGGGCAGAAATTGCGGGAGCAGCGCAATGCACCCGCAATCGAATACCGTGCGATTGAGTACCGCCGCATTCCCGAATGTCGTGGCGAGCGGAATCACCCCGATCATTGTTTCGTGCATGCCGCGCGAGGGATCGATCTGCTCGAGCTGGCGCGAATTCGCGGTTAGGTTCTGATGGCTGAGGCGGACTGCGTGCGGCAGGCCGGTGGTGCCGCTCGAATACTGGATCACCGCCACGTCGGTCAGCGGATCGATTGTCACGGGTTCGGGGGCGAGGCTCCCCACCAGATCTTCGAACGGAATCACACCCTCTCCGCCGATCCGCGCGGACCGCCCCGAAAGGGCGAGCAGCAGGCGCTTGAGCGGAGGCAGCATGGTGGCCAGCCGCCCCACCGCCAGCGCCGGGACAGGTGCTTGGCGGCGCGCGGCCACGACCGTGTCGAGCAACGCCGGGATATCGATCGAAATCACCAGCTTGGGCGTCGTCTCGGCGAGCGCGCGCGCCAGTTGCGCGGCGTCCCACATCGGCGGGTAGTTGACCACGCTGGCACCCGTCAAAAGCACGCCGTAGTAAGCCGACAGGTAAAGTGGCACATTGGGGAGGAACAGCCCGACCCGGTCGCCCTTGCCTATCCCGCGTGCCTGAAGCCCGGCGGCGATACAGCGCGCCTGCGCGGCAATCTGGCCATAGCTGAAGCGGCGCCCAAGAAAGTCGGCAAGCGTTGCCGAAGGATCGGCGGCGGCGCTGGTGAAAAACATTTCGGGCAGACTGAGCGGGGCATACGCCTCGCCCCGCGCCGCGTATCGCGCAAAGTCATCACGCCCCGGCTCGTCTTCGACAGCAGCCAGTGCGGACCCGGTGGGGCCTGCGTGCATCGTTCCCTCCGCCTGCGCGCGAAAACAGTCCCTTCCGGGACCACCGCCTCACCAAGCTATGCGCGCCGCTGATCACCGCGTACGCGCCCTTGCGACCCATCAAGGGACAGTTCGAGAACCGATTAACTCAGCTTGGTTAAGATTGTCCACCAGGGGGACTGCGTAGGGGTCTGTTTGCTGGACTGAGTACCTGCCGACTCCGATGGTAGCCGGAACCAGCCCTAGCTGTCGCTGACACCCTCGGCGCGGCGAGCTTCGAGCCAGGCGGCGGCCTCGGCCTCTTGCGCCACTCCGGCGGCGACCTTGGCGTTGGCGTCGCGTTCGGCGCGCAATTCCTCGATCAGCGCCTCGCGGTCGTCGCCGAGCCGGGCGTCACGCGCCGCGTCGTCTTCGGCGATGCCGGCCTTCTTGGCGGCCTTGGCGACGATGCCGTCGAGCTCGCGCTGCGAACACAGGCCAAGCGTGACCGGGTCCTTGGCGTTGATGTTGGAGATGTTCCAGTGGCTCCGTTCGCGGATAGCGGAGATCGTGTTGCGGGTGGTGCCGATCAGCTTGCCGATCTGCGCGTCCGAAATCTCGGGATGGTTGCGGATGATCCAGGCGATGCCGTCGGGCTTGTCCTGGCGCTTGGACACCGGGGTATAGCGCGGACCCTTGGTGCGGGTGACCTGGACCGGCGCCTTCTGCATCTTGAGGCTATAGTCGGGATCGGCCTGGCCGCGCTCGATCTCGTCGTTGGTCAGCTCGCCCGCGTGGACCGGATCGCGCCCGGTGTACTTGGCCCCCGCCAGATCGTCGGCCATCGCCTGGACTTCGAG
>JANMPV010000155.1:0-5995 GCA_031370045.1 Novosphingobium sp.
TTGCGGATCGAGTCCGGTGGTTTCGGTATCGAAGATGATTTCGCGCATTGTTGGACCCTATATCGGCGCACCCGGCGCGGCTGGCAAGGGCGGCCATGGTCCATTTTCGCGCAAATGCGTGACCAGCGCGGCAACTTGCCCCCGGGTTTCGGCCAGGCTCACCCCGGTATCGATCACGAAATCGGCGCGCGCGCGCTTGTCCGCATCGGGCACCTGGAGAGCGAGGATCTTCTCGAACTTTTCGGCACTCATCCCCGGGCGGGCGAGGACGCGATCGCGCTGCATGTCAGGAGGTGCGGAAACCACTGCGACCGCATCGAGACCGTGCTGCCCGGCCTTTTCGAACAGCAGCGGAATGTCGAACACGATCAGTGGCGCTTCGGAATTGTCGGCGAGAAAGGTGCGGCGCATCCCGGCGACTTCGGGGTGGACGATCGATTCGAGCAGCTTGAGCTTGACGGGATCGCCGAACACCGCCGCGCCCAGCTTCTGGCGATCGACCCCAGCCAGTCCGGTGGTGCCGGGAAACGCCCGCTCGATCGACGCGAGGCACGCCCCGTTCGGTCCCTGCAATTCATGCACCGCGGCATCGGCATCGAACACCGGCACGCCCAGCTCCTCGAACATCGCCGCGACCGCCGACTTGCCCATCCCGATCGAGCCGGTGAGGCCGAGGACGAAGGGACGCGTGAGGTTCACACCAGCCCTCCTTTTATCACTTCGTCATGCCGAACTCGTTTCGGCATCCATCGTGCCCCAAGCCCTGCGCCCGGATCAGGACATCGGCGCGTGCGGTGACATGGACCCTGAAACAAGTTCAGGGTGACGGCTGAGAGCGGAGCGTCGGCTGTCACGGCGCGGTCAGCAACGCGCGCAGCTCGGCATCGTGCTCGCGCGGCGCCTTAGCGCCAAAGAAGCGCTCGAAGGCCGTCGCAGCTTGACCAATCAACATCTTCAGGCCGTCCGAAGTGGCAAAGCCATGACGGCGAGCTTCTCGCAGCAGCGCGGTCTCCAGCGGATTATAGACCATGTCGAAGACTAACGTGTCCCCATATGCCGACGACAGGTTCGAAATGAGCTTGGCGGGGAGAGGTGGCTGGTCTCGCATGCCCAATGACGAAGCGTTGACTATCAGCGACACCCCCGCAAGCGAGCGGGCGAAGTCCGCAAAGCGGTAAGCCGATCCTGGCAGATCGAATTCCCTCAAAAGGGCTTCCGATTTAGCTGTATCGCGCGCGACAATCGCCACCGACCGTTTGTGATGATGTTGGAACCATCCCTTCGAACGCTGTGCGAAATGCCAGAGCGCCGCACGCGCCGCGCCGCCATTTCCAATCAGGCAAATGCCGAAGCCGTCATCATGTCGGACCGCCTCGGCAATGCCGTCAATATCGGTGTTGGAGCCTAGCAAACCGGATTGCGCCGGTACCACGCAATTCGCCGCTCCAATTTCCCGCACACGCTGGTCGCACTTGTCTAGCAGATCTACTACCGTGACCTTATGCGGGATAGTGACGTTGCACCCGCGCCACGCCGCGTCTCCGCGCCTCCGCGCGAAATAGTCGGCCAATTCGTCCACCAGCACATGGCACGCGCGGTATTCGGCATCGATCCCCAGCTTGCCCAGCCAGAAGTTGTGGATCAGTGGCGACTTCGAGTGGGCGATCGGGTCGCCGATGACTTCGGCGTAGGGCCGTCCGCTCACGCCAGCTCGCCCAGACCGCGCAAAGCGGCGAGCAGCGGCAGCAGCGGCATCCCGAGCACGGTGAAGTGGCTGCCCGCGACGGAATCGAACAGCTGCACGCCGCGTCCCTCGATCCGGAACACCCCGGCGCAGTAGCCGACTTCGGGCCACTCCGCCTCGAGGTAGGCGGCGATGAAATCTTCCGTAAGTATCCGAGCTTGCAGCGTTGCCATGTCGCCATGACGCCACACGCAGGCGCAGTCTTGCATCAGCACCGCCGCGCT
Source organism: Novosphingobium sp. (assembly GCA_031370045.1). Taxonomy (GTDB): domain Bacteria; phylum Pseudomonadota; class Alphaproteobacteria; order Sphingomonadales; family Sphingomonadaceae; genus Novosphingobium. The sequence goes on from JANMPV010000155.1 coordinate 1,969, forward strand.
GTGGAGCCGCATCGGCTGGCCCGAGAATAGCCGCAGGTGCTCGGCAGCATCGTCGCGGCTGCGCGGCTTGCCGAAGATGCGCCCGCACACTTCGACCAGCGAATCCGAGCCCAGCACCAGCCGCCCCGGCGCCGCCGCGCTGCCCGCCAGCGCCTTGGCCTCGGCCAGGATCAGCGCGACTTGCGCCGGCGGTACCGCGACCAGCTCGCGGCGGATCGCGGGTTCATCGACATCGGCGGGGCGTACCTCGAACGCCACCCCGGCGGCTTCGAGCATTGCCTTGCGCGAGGCGCTGGCAGAGGCAAGGATCAGCGTCATATCGGTTTCGTCCCGCTCTCGCCGCTATCGACCTGGCGTTCGTTATACAGGTTGATCACCGCAGCTGCGGTCTCCTCGATCGAGCGGCGCGAGACGTCGATCACCGGCCAGCCATTGTCGGCAAACATCCGCCGCGCGTACTGGACTTCCTTTGCGACGTGCTCGCTGTCGACATAGGCGGTCTCGGGCGCCTGGCCGATCGACAGCAGGCGGTTACGACGGACCTGGACCAGCCGTTCGGTCGCGGTGGTCAGCCCGACCACCAGCGGATGTCGCAGCGAGAATAGAGCGAGTGGGGGAGGACTTTCGACCACGATCGGGATGTTGGCGGTCTTGTAGCCGCGGTTGGCGAGATAGATCGATGTCGGCGTTTTGGACGAGCGCGAAACGCCGGCCAGAACGATGTCCGCCGCTTCCCAGTTCTCCCAGTTGACCCCGTCGTCGTGGGCGATCGTGAACTGGATCGCCTCGACCCGCGCGAAATACGCCGCATCCATCGCGTGCTGGCGCCCCGGTCGGGCCTTGGCACGCTGGCCGAGCAGACCTTCGAGCGCCTCGTTCACCGCATCGAGCGCCGCGACCACGGGCAGGCCGAGCGCGACGCATTTCGCTTCCAGTCGGATGCGCATTCCGCCATCGACCAGGGTGAACAGGACCAGCCCGGGATTGGCCGAGATTTCGGCCATGATTCGGTCGAGATGCTGCTGTGAACGGACCATCGGCCAGAAGTGGCGGATCACTTCGGCATCGTCGAACTGGGCGAGCGCCGCCTTGGCAATCATCTCCAGCGTCTCGCCAGTCGAATCCGAGAGGAGATGGAGATGTATCCGGTTCACAGGTCCAGCTATGGCGCAGGCCAAAGCCTGTGGAAAGCCATCGCACAAGCCGGTGGGCGGATCGGGGTGTAAATCACCCACGCCGATTCATTCGCCGAACGAGTCCTCCCCAGGGTGATCCGCCAACAGGGGACCAGCGATTCCCACAGGCTGGGGATAACCCGCACAGCTTTGCTTTGACTCGGGCGGCGGGGCGAGTCGGGGCTTGCATTTCCGCTGTGCCGACGTGAACAACTCGGGCATGGCGCGCCCATCCCCGCTATCCACACCCCATCTAACACCATCATCCATTACTATCTTAATTGGATTTGATTCAGGAATGACCCGATGCCCGGCCTCCTGCTCGATACGCTGAACGGCGCCAACCGCGCCGAGCGTCCGGTCTGGCTGATGCGCCAGGCGGGGCGCTATCTGCCCGAATACCGTGCCTTGCGGGCGCAGAAGGGCGGGTTCCTCAATCTGGTCGAGGATAGCGAGGCGGCGGCGGAAATCACTCTCCAGCCGATCCGCCGGTTCGGGTTCGATGGCGCGATCCTGTTCTCTGATATCCTGATCGTGCCCTATGCGATGGGCCAGAATCTGGAGTTCCTTGTCGGCGAGGGGCCACGGCTGTCGCCGACGCTGCTGGATCGCGCACTCGAAGATTTTCGCGCGGTGCCCGAACGGTTTGCGCCGGTTTACGAGACCGTCCGCCGGGTCCGCGCCGCGCTCGGTGTGGACCGCACCTTGCTGGGCTTTGCCGGCAGTCCGTGGACCGTGGCGACGTACATGGTGGCAGGCGAAGGCAGCCGCGATCACCATGCCACACGCTCGCTGGCTTATCGCGATCCCACAGCGTTCCAGGCGATCATCGACGCGATCGGCGATGTCACGCTGGAGTATCTCGCCGGCCAGATTTCTGCCGGGGCCGAGGCGGTGCAACTGTTCGATAGCTGGTCGGGCAGTCTGGCCCCCGCCGAATTCGAACGCTGGGTAGTCGCGCCGACCGCGCGGCTTGCCACTGCGCTGCGCCAACGCTTTCCCCAGGTGCCGGTGATCGGCTTCCCCAAGGGCGCTGGCGCCAAACTGTCCGCCTATGCGCGCGAAACGGGGGTCTCCGCGGTTGGTATCGACGAGACCATCGATCCGGTGTGGGCCCACCGCGAACTGCCCGATGGCATGCCGGTGCAAGGCAACTTCGATCCGGTATTACTCGAAGCGGGTGGACCGATGATCGAATTGCGCGCTCGCTCGATCCTCGATTCTTTCGCCGGGAGGCCACACGTTTTCAACCTGGGCCATGGGATCGGCCAGCACACTCCGATCGAGCACGTCGAACAACTGCTCGGCGTAGTGCGCAGCTGGCGACCATGTTAGGGCTGTGGAAATGGATTGGGCGCTTGGCATGACATACCTTTGGCTCAAGGCTGGTCATGTGATCTTTGTGATCTTCTGGATGGCCGGGCTGTTCATGCTTCCGCGTTATTTCGTGTATCATCAGGAAAGCGCGCCAGGATCGCCTGAGAGCGCGCTGTGGGTTGAACGCGAGGCGAAGCTGCTGCGGATCATCCTTTGGCCCGCGCTGACGCTCGTGTGGCTTCTGGGGCTCGCCTTGGCGATTACGACCGGGGCGTTCGGGCAAGGTTGGTTCCAGGCAAAGCTGGCGCTGGTGCTGGCACTCACCGCTTATCACGTATGGCTCGCCGGTTATGCCACTGCACTGGCCAGAGGCGAGCGCAAACTGAGCGGCAAGCAGCTGCGGTTGCTCAACGAAGTACCCGGGATTACCGCGGCACTGATCGTCGTTCTGGTGATCGTCCGCCCGTTCTGAGCGACCGGTGGCGTTCCGATTGACTTGAATTTACCGGGGGTTTATCGGACCGCCTCTCCTTCCGGCATTGGACGATGGCTCTGCGCCCCGTCCCGGGTCTGCTTTCCCCAAGCCCCTTGACCTTGCGTCGGCCAACTCACGCCATCTCCCGGATACCATAATGCATCTCAAAGACCTCAAGAAGAAGACCCCGGCTGATCTTGTCGAGATGGCCGAGGAACTGGGCGTCGAAGGCGCTTCAACCATGCGCCGCCAGGACATCATGTTCGGCATTCTCAAGGAGGTCGCCGAGGACGGCGAGCAGATCCTGGGCGAGGGCACGATCGAAGTGCTGCAGGATGGGTTTGGCTTTCTGCGCAGCCCGCAGGCCAACTACCTCGCCGGGCCCGACGATATCTATGTCTCGCCCAACCAGGTCCGCAAGTTCGGCCTGCGCACCGGCGACACCGTAGAAGGCGAGATCCGCGCGCCCAAGGACGGCGAACGCTATTTCGCGCTGATCCGGCTGATCGCGGTCAACTTCGACGATCCCGATGCGGTCCGTCACCGGGTCAACTTCGACAACCTGACCCCGCTTTATCCCGACGAAAAGCTCAGCCTCGATACGCTTGACCCCACGGTCAAGGACAAGTCGGCGCGGGTGATCGACATCATCTCACCCCAGGGCAAGGGCCAGCGCGCGCTGATCGTTGCCCCGCCGCGCACCGGCAAGACGGTGCTGTTGCAGAACATCGCCAAGGCCATCACCGACAACCACCCCGAGGTGTTCCTGATCGTCCTGCTGGTCGACGAACGCCCTGAGGAAGTCACCGACATGCAGCGCAGCGTGAAGGGCGAAGTCATCTCCTCGACCTTCGACGAGCCCGCCACGCGCCACGTCCAGGTCGCCGAAATGGTCATCGAGAAGGCCAAGCGGCTGGTCGAGCACAAGAAGGATGTCGTCATCCTGCTCGATTCGATCACCCGCCTCGGCCGCGCCTACAACACCGTGGTGCCGTCGTCGGGCAAAGTCCTCACCGGCGGTGTCGACGCCAACGCTCTCCAGCGCCCCAAGCGCTTCTTC
>JANMPV010000021.1:0-2633 GCA_031370045.1 Novosphingobium sp.
CGTCGAGACATTGCCCGAGCTGGTCGAGGTCGAAGTACTCACCGCACCCGACGACGTCGAAACCCCGCCGGTGGTGGTCGAACTGGTGATCGCACCCGACGAGGTGCTGGACGAGCTGCCCCCAGTCGAAGTGCTGCCCCCCGAGGTCGAAGTGCTGCCCCCCGAGGTCGAACTGCTGCCGCCCGAAGTCGAGGTCGAGCCGGTGCTGGTCGAGGACACCACGACGCTGCCGCCGCCACCCCCGCTGCCGCCGCCGAAGAACCCGCCGAAGAACCCGCCGCCGCCGAAGCCGCCGATCGGGCCGCCGCCGATCACCACCGCGCCACCGCTGCCACCCGAAGGCATCTGCGGCAGGAGCGGTGCAGGCAGCGGAACCGCCATCAGCGCGTCCTGTTGCGGGGCGCATATCCGGGTGGTCTCGGTGTGAACGATCTTGCGCATCCGCTTGACCGTGCGCGGCTGGGCGCGGGCAATCACCGTGCGCTGGATCGGCCTCTGCTTCGCCTGCTTGAGATGCTTGACGTAGCCCTTGTCCTTGGCGCTCGGCTCGGCGACATGCACCGCGCCGCCACCAACCATTGCGCCGGTCGCGGCAAGCGCGCTCAATTTGGCCAGGGCCATCCGAATCGACATCGTCCGTGCTCTCTCTTGCTCGACGATGGGGCCGATCGCCGGAAATCTCCGACGGTGCCCCGATGCCTGCAACTAGGGAGTAGCGCAGCCGCTGTAGCAATCGCGTTAACCGCGTTAGGCGGCGGTAAGATGCGTTGATTCGACGCTTTGTGGCTGTGGCCGGGCAACATGTCCCGAATTGGAACCGAAGTTGTGCCGCAAGTTAGGCCAAGCAAACCTTTTGCTTGACCCTAAGTAACCTGTGGGTTACCTGTAACCGCAGGGTTACTTCTTGGGGAACGATGATGACCGACAGCATCTCCAACGCTGAACTTGCCGAGCGCCTGGGACGCCGCCGGGCGCGAGCGTTTCCGATCCTCGGGCTGTTCCTGATTATCCAGCAATCGGCCTATTTCGCGCACGGCGACGGGCAGCGGCTGGTCGATCACGTACGCATCGGGGCGTGGGTGGTGATGAGCGCGGTGGTGCTGTTCGTTTTGACTACCGGGGGCTTCTGGTTCCGCAGCTCCGAAGTGCGCGCCATGCTCGACGACGAAGGTACCCGCGCCAACCGCGCCGCCGCGCTGGGCACCGGGTTTCTTTGCGCAATGATCGGCGCAATCGTCCTCTTTGTGATGCAGGGCGTGTGGAACTTGAGCGCGGGCGAAGCAATCCACCTGATCGTGACCGTGGGGCTGCTTTCTGCGCTGCTGCGCTTTTCGATCCTGGAGCGCCGCGGGCTTGGCTGAGCGATTGAGCAACCGTCTGCGCGAAGCGCGCGAGGCGCATGGGTTGACGCAGGCCGAACTCGCCTCCGCGATCGGGGTCAGCCGCAAAACCGTCAACACTGTCGAGAACGGGGTGTTTGTGCCCTCGACGGTGATCGCGCTGAGGCTCGCCGCAGCGCTGGGCGAGCCGGTGGAAGCACTATTTGCCCTCGTCGGACCCGGCGTCGAATAATCCGGTCTGGCTACCGGCAGGCGGGCTCAGGCCAAGGTGGCTCCAAGCGCGATCGTTGAGGCAGCGCCCGCGCGCGGTGCGGGCGACCAGGCCCAGCTGGATCAGATAGGGTTCGATCACATCTTCGATCGTGTCACGCGGTTCGCTGAGGCCCGCAGCGAGTGTCTCAACCCCGACCGGGCCGCCCTTGTAGATGTCGGCGATCATCGTCAGGTAACGCCGGTCCATCGCATCGAGCCCGAGCGCATCGACCTCGAGCCGGGTCAGCGCAGCATCGGCGATGGCGCGTGTCACCAGCCCGTCGCCCGCGACATGCGCGAAATCGCGCACCCGCCGCAGCAACCGCCCGGCGACCCGCGGCGTGCCCCGCGCGCGCCGGGCGATCTCGCGCGCACCCTCGGCATCGAGTCCCTGCCCGAGCAGCCCAGCGGCGCGGGTCACCACCCGTTCGAGTTCGGGCACCGAGTAGAAATTGAGCCGCACCGGGATCCCGAAGCGGTCGCGCAGCGGCGTGGTTAACAGCCCGGCGCGGGTGGTCGCGCCGATCAGGGTGAACGCCGGCAGATCGATCCGCACCGATCGCGCCGACGGTCCCTCGCCGATGATCAGGTCGAGCGCGCGGTCTTCCATCGCCGGATAGAGCACTTCCTCGACCACCGGATTGAGCCGGTGAATCTCGTCGATGAACAGGACATCGCCTTCTTCCAGGTTGGTCAGCAGCGCCGCCAGATCGCCCGCCTTGGCAATGACCGGGCCGCTGGTGGCGCGGAACCCCACCCCAAGCTCGCGCGCGACGATCTGCGCCAGCGTGGTTTTGCCCAGCCCCGGCGGCCCGAAAAACAACACATGATCCATCGCCTCGCGCCGCGATTTGGCGGACTCGATGAACACCCGAAGATTGTCCTTGGCCGCCGCCTGCCCGACAAATTCGGCGAGCGTCTTGGGGCGCAGGGCGGCGTCGGGGTCTGCGGGCTGGCGCTGGGCGGAGAGGATGGGGTTATCGGTCATGGATTTGCGAGCCGCCCCACCCCAACTTCGTCACCCTGAACTTGTTTCAGGGC
>JANMPV010000183.1:0-1660 GCA_031370045.1 Novosphingobium sp.
CTTTCTTTCGCCGCTGTTGCGAACAAGAATGGCCGTTGACCTTCGGTCCCCTTCGGGACGACAAGCTCAGGGCGAACTGGTTTTGGGTTGTTTGGAGTTTTGTTCGATGCTTGGCCTTTCGCCCGCCCACCTGATGATCGTCGCCCTCGTCGTCCTCGTCCTGTTCGGGCGTGGCCGGATTTCCGAGATGATGGGCGATTTCGGCAAGGGCATCAAAAGCTTCAAGGCCGGAATGAACGAGGAAACCGATCGTCCGGCGGTGGCCCCGCCCGCGCAGATCGCCGCGCCGCCTCCCGCCCCCACTCAACAGGCCGCGCCGCCGCCGCCGCCGACGCTCAACGGCGAAACGCCAATCGATCCCGCCGCGCCGCCGCGTCCCTGAACGCCTGAGCTGCGGCCATGTTCGATATCGGCGCATCCGAACTGCTGCTGACGGTGATTGTCGCGATCGTCGTGATCGGGCCCAAGGATCTGCCGCTGGCACTGCGCACCGCGGGCCGGTGGATCGGCAAGATCCGCCGCGTCTCCAACCATTTCCGCACCGGGATCGAGACCATGATCCGTGAGGCCGAACTCGAGGAGATGGAGCAGAAATGGCGTGAGCAGAACGCCAAGATCATGGCCGAGACCGGCTCTGCCGAAGTTGCGGCCGATCCCGAGGCAGCCCCGGCGATGACCGGGCCGCTGGCGTTCGCGTCGCCTGATCCGGTGCCCGAGCCGGCCTCTGCCGAAGCCGGTACTGCTCCGCTTCCGCCGCCGCCCTGAACATGTTCCGCGTCACCGATATCGACGATTCACAGGCGCCGCTGCTCGATCACCTGATCGAATTGCGCACCCGGCTGTTGCGCAGCGTGCTTGCGCTGGGGGTGGCGTTTGCGGTGTGCCTGTATTTCGCCGACGACATCTTCGCCTTTTTGGTCCGCCCGCTGACCGCGGCATTCCCACCGGGGCAGGGCAAGCTGATCTACACCAAGCTGTACGAAGCGTTTTTCGTCGAATTGAAAGTGGCGCTGTTCGCGGCGTTCTTCGTCAGCTTCCCGATCATCGCCAACCAGCTGTGGCAGTTCGTGGCACCGGGGATGTACGCCAAGGAAAAGCGCGCATTTCTGCCATTCCTGATCGCCACCCCGATCCTGTTCACCAGCGGCGCGGCGCTCGCCTATTACGTGGTGATGCCGACCGCATTCAGATGGTTCCTGGGGTTCGAGGGCAACAAGGGCGGGCTCAAGCTCGAGGCGCTGCCCGGCACCGGCGATTACCTCAGCCTGGTGATGCAGTTCATCCTGGCGTTCGGGATCAGCTTTCTGCTGCCGGTGCTGCTGCTGCTGCTCAACCGCGCGGGGATTGTCAGCCGCGTTCAGTTGAGCAAGGCGCGGCGCTATGTGATCGTCGCGATATTCGCGGTGGCCGCGGTGGCGACCCCGCCCGACGTGGTCTCGCAGCTGATGCTGGCGATCCCGCTGCTGTTCCTGTTCGAAGGCTCGCTGATCGTCATGCGCCTGACCGAACGCAGCGACGCAAAGCGCAAGACGGCCGAAGCGGCTGCGTCCGACGAACCCGCGGCGGGCGATCCCGCGGCCTGACCGATTCGATGACCTGGGTGCCGATCGGCCCAGGTAAGTGGCACCCGTTTACCGCAAACCAAGAGAACTCCGGACAC
>JANMPV010000210.1:0-2111 GCA_031370045.1 Novosphingobium sp.
GCCCGAGGCACCGCGACATCTTCCCGCCAACCTCGCCCGCCCGATCGTTGCGCTGGCCGATAGGCTGGGCCAGGCGCCGCTGCTGCCCTATTCGGGCTATGTCCTCGACAACTGGAGCCGGATCGACAAATCGGGTCCGATCGCGCACGATAACATCCGGATGCACCAGAACTTTCTGGGCGGGATAGACGAGAACTGGTTCGTGCTGGTCCACGTCGCGATCGAGGCCGAGGCGGGGGTGATCCTCGACAGCGCGGTCGAACTGGTCAAGGCGGCCGCCGCAGGCGATGACGCGCGGTGCGAAAGCCTGCTCCACGAAACCGACCTCGCGTGGGAGCGCATCTACGCCGCGTTCAAGCGGATGACCGAGCGCTGCGACCCTTACGTCTACTTCCACCGCGTGCGCCCTTACATCCACGGATGGGCGAACAACCCGGCGCTCGACGGCGGGCTGATCTATGAGGGAGTCGCGAAATTCGGCGGCAAGCCGCAAGCGCTGCGCGGGCAGACCGGCTCGCAGTCGAGCATTGTCCCGGCGATGGACGCGCTGCTTGGGGTTCGCCACTCGGACGACCCGCTCAAGCACTTCCTCGACGAATTGCACCACTACCGCCCGGTGCCGCACCGCCGCTTCATCGAGGACCTGGGCGCGAAGTCGACCCTGCGCGGGTTCGTGGCGAAGGCCGGATCGCCCGGCTTGCGCGACGCGTTCAATGCCAACCTCGAACAAGTCGCCCGCTTCCGCACCCGCCACCTCGAATACGCCGCGAACTACATCAACAAGCAGGCCGGTTCGATCGCGGGCAACGATCCCGATGTCGGCACGGGCGGCACGCCGTTCATGAAGTACCTCAAGAAGCACCGCGACGAGAACCGCGCGCAGGTGGTCTGATCACAGTGCGGCGAGATCGACTGGCGCATCCTTGTCGAGTGTTTGCGAGGCTTCGGGCATCGGGTACTTCAGCCCCGTGGCGCAATTGAACAGCACGACCTCGTCGTCCTCGCCCACCAGGCCATCAGCCAGGGCCTTGCGATAAGCCGCCAACGTCGCCCCGCCCTCGGGACACATCAGCAAGCCGTCCTGTCTCGCGCAATCTTCAACCGCGGCAAGGATCGCGCCGTCGTCCACCGCCAGCGCCCTGCCCCCGCTCTCGCGCACCGCGCGCAAAATCAGAAAATCGCCCACCGCCTTGGGCACGCGAATCCCTGCGGCAACCGTGTGCGCGTTTTCCCAGCGTTCGGCATGCTCGACGCCATCTTCGAACGCCTTGACAATCGGCGCGCACCCGCTGGCCTGGACCGCGAACATTTTCGGCCGCTCGGGACCGATCCAGCCCAGTTCCTCAAGTTCGGCGAACGCTTTCCACATCCCGATCAACCCGGTCCCACCCCCGGTCGGGTAAAAGATCGCCTGAGGCAGCCGCCAGCCGAGCTGTGCGGCAAGTTCCAGCCCCATCGTCTTCTTGCCTTCGATGCGATAGGGTTCCTTGAGCGTCGAGAAATCGAACCACAGCCCCTGCGCCGCGCCCTTCCCCACCAGCGCACCGCACTCGTCGATCAATCCATTGACGCGATAGACCCGCGCACCCTGCAGCGCGATTTCGCGAACGTTGATTTCGGGGGTGTCGTCGGGGCAGAACACCACTGTCTCGATCCCAGCGCGCGTGGCGTAAGCGGCGAGCGCAGCACCGGCGTTGCCGTTAGTCGGCATCGCGATCTTGGTCACGCCCAGTTCGCGCGCCATCGCCACCGCCATCACCAGTCCGCGCGCCTTGAACGACCCGGTCGGCAGGCGGCCTTCGTCCTTGACCAGCACGTTCGGTCCGCCGCTCATCGGAATAGGGATCAGCGGAGTCTCGATCTCGCCCAAGCTGACGATGCTGGATGTGCACCGCACCGGCAGCAACTCGCGCCAGCGCCACAGGTCGGTGGGGCGTGCTTCGAGCGCATCGCGGCTCAGCGCCTTGCCGACCGCCGCCAGATCGTAGCGGACCAGCAACGGCCGTCCGGCGCGCGAGAGGTTGTGGAGCTGGTCGGCAGGGTAACGCTCCCCGCTCAGCGAGCATTCGAGATGGGTGACGAACGTAGGGCGTTCGGCAGTCAGGTTATGG
>JANMPV010000224.1:0-8415 GCA_031370045.1 Novosphingobium sp.
TGCCGACGATCACGCCAGGGATCGATCCGATCAGCAGGTTGACCAGCAGGTGCAGATCGACGCTGCCCAAGAACCAGTGCCCGGCCCCGGCGACCAGCGCCAGCGGCACGGCGTGGGCAATATCGGTGCCGACGATCCGCGCCACCGGCAGGCGGCGATACAGCATCAGCAGCACCGTCACCCCGATCGCCCCGGCGCCGACCGACGAGATCGTAACCATCACCCCCAGCGCCGCGCCCAACGCGATCGTCGGGATCAGCGCCTTGTCCGGCCCGAGCGGGTGGTGGGTCGCGCCATAAGCAAGCAGCTTACGCTGGAACAGGATGCCGATCGCGGTCAGGATCAAGAGCACCCCCAGCACATCGAGGATCGTGTGATTGGTGTTCTTGCCGATGTGGATAAAGGTTTTGAGCGCGATCAGGGTGAGCACCGCGGCGGGCAGGCTGCCCATCGCCAGACGGCGCATGATCTTCCAGTCGATCGTGTCGCGCCAGCCGTGCACCCCGACCCCGACCGACTTGGTGGCGGCGGCAAACAGCAGATCGGTGCCGACCGCGGTTTGCGGGCTCACCCCGAACATCAGGACCAGCAGCGGGGTCATCAGCGAGCCCCCGCCGACTCCGGTCATCCCGACCAGGAAACCGACCAGCAGCCCGGCGATGGCGTGGGGCAAGTCGAGTTGAGCGAAGATTTCCATCGGCCGCGCAATCCCCCCGGCAGGCCGGATGGCCGCTCTCGTTCAGGTGGCGCTTTGGCGCGGTTCGAGTCAAGCGGCGAGGAAGCGAATGTGAGGGCGCGGCAAGCTGGGCTTGTTTGGGTTCCCCGCCCGCTTGCGGGAGGGTTTGGGGTGGGCACGACCGATCGGTCGTTTGGGCCGAAAGGCCCACCCCGCTGCGAATAGGCTCGTACCTCGCCAAGTCTCGCTCCCCTCCCGCAAGCGGGAGGGGACTCAGATCAGCCCCAGCTTTGCCAGCTTGCCCGCGAGCCGACCCGACATGACCTCGCCCGCTTCCTCGCCCTCACCCAGATCGCGCGGGGCGTCGGCGGCGGTGAGATAGCGCCAGCCCTGGTGGGCGCGGCGAGGGACTGGATGGACGTCGATCAGCCTGGTCGAGATCACAATATCGGTGCGCCCGTCCTCGGTGGGTTCAAACCCCAGGATCGGCGAGCGCGCGACCAACTGGTGCTTGTGAATCCAGAACAGCGATCCGCCGACCAGTTCGGAATGGCGTTTGGGCAGATAGCGTGTGGTCAGGTGGGCGATCTCGCCGCGAGTGGCGAACCAGCCATGCATTTCTTCGAGCGACTGCGCCCGGAAGGCGACTTTCGTCATGTGCAGCAGCATCAGGCGAGCCCCACCAGCACCGCCAGCCCAAGGAATGAGAAGAACCCCATCACATCGGTGGTCATGGTCACGAACACCGCCGACGACACCGCCGGATCGATCCGCAGCTTGTCGAGGACCACCGGCACCGCGATCCCCGCCAGCCCGGCCATCAGGTTGTTGAACAGCATCGCCGTGCCGATCACCGCGCCGAGCAGCGGGTTGCCGAACACCAGCCCCACCGCCGAACCGATTAGCATACCCAGCGACAGGCCATTGGCGAGCGCAATCCGAAATTCGCGCCCGATCATCCGCCAGGTGTTGCTGTCGGTCAGTTGATTGGTGGCCAGCGCGCGGACCACCACCGCCAGCGTCTGGGTGCCGGCGTTGCCGCCCATCCCCGAGACGATGGGCATTAGCACCGCGAGCAGCGCAAACTTGGTAATCGCGCCCTGGAACAGCCCGACCACGCTCGAGGCGATCACGGCGGTGCCCAGGTTGACCACCAGCCAGATCAGCCGGGTGCGGATGGTCAGCAGGATCGGCTCGTTGATATCGCCTTCGCCCGCGCCCGACAGCAGCAGCACGTCCTCGCCAGCTTCTTCCTGGATGATGTGGACGATGTCATCGACCGTGATCTGCCCCACCAGCCGCCCGCTGGGATCGACCACTGCCGCAGAAATCAGCGCGTATTTCTGAAACCGCAGCGCGACTTCCTCCTGGTCCATCTCGACCGGGATGATCGTCTGGTCGCGCTTCATCACGTCGGTCAGCGCGATCGAGCGCGGGGTACGCAGGATCCAGCTGAGCTTGCACGTTCCCAGCGGGCGGTGGTGCGGATCGACGATGAACACTTCCCAGAACTCAGCGGTCAGGTCGGCGTTTTCACGCAAGTAATCGATCAGCCCGCCCACGGTCAGGTGCTCGGGAACCGCGATCAGGTCGCGGCTCATCAGCCGCCCGGCGCTTTCCTCGGGATAGGCCAGCGCGCTTTCGATCGCGGCGCGGTCCTCGGGCTCCATTTCGGCGAGCACCGCCTGCTGATCGTCCTCGTCGAGATCCTCGATCAGCGCGACCGCGTCGTCGGTCTCCATCTGCTCGGCAAAGTCGGCGACAATTCCGGCGGGCAGAGCTTCGACCAGCAGCTCGCGGACGTGATCGTTGAGCTCGGCGAGCACTTCGCCGCTCATCAGATCGGAGATTAGCGTGGCGAGGAGCGGGCGGTCGTCCTCGGCAAGCAGCTCGAACAGATCGGCGATGTCGGCGGGGTGGAGCGGCTCGACCAGCGCGTAAACCGCGTCGCGGTGGCCAGCCTCGACCGCATCGGCCACCCGCCGCACGAAATCGGGGCGCAGCGTGTTTTCTGTCGCGTCGAGGCTTTCGGCCAGGCGCGCGGCATCGCTGGCGGGCAGCGGCTCGCCCGCGTGGGGATCAAGCTGTTGGCCCTCGCGCTCCATCGCGGCGGAGGTCTAGGCAGGCGCGGCGATAAAGCAACCCGGTTTGCCCGGCCGGACGTGACAACCGGGCGCGACTGCCTATATCGGCCCGCGCAACCTGAAAGGAACCAATTCATGGCCGACGAAACGCTCACCCTCACCCTCGACAACGGCAACGGCAACGGCGGCGACGTGGTCATCCGCCTGCGCCCCGACCTGGCCCCCGGCCACGTCGCGCGGATCAAGGAGCTGGCGGGCGAAGGGTTCTACGACGGGGTGGTGTTTCACCGCGTAATCGACGGCTTCATGGCCCAGGGCGGCGATCCCACCGGCACCGGGATGAGCGGATCGAGCAAGCCCGATCTCGCCCAGGAATTCAGTGCCGAGCCGCACACCCGCGGAGTCTGCTCGATGGCCCGCACCCAAAATCCCAACAGCGCCAACAGCCAGTTCTTCATCTGCCTCGACGACGCCCGCTTCCTCGACAAGCAGTACACCGTGTGGGGCGTGGTCGAAAGCGGGATGGACGTGGTCGATGCACTCCCCAAGGGCGAACCTCCGCGTTCGCCGGGCAAGATTGCGAAGGCTACAGTGGGGTGAGGGGTGAGGGGGGCGGAGCGATCTGCTCCCTGCTCTGAACTGCCAAAGTGCGAGGCATCAGCTCTTGGGTCAAAATCCGTTTTGAGGGCACGCCTAAACTGGAATGTCGGTGAAGCCATTTACGCCTCGACACGTGGCTTGGCGCTGACGTTGGATGATCTCGCGTGCAAACGTTGAGGTCCACTTTCTGAAAAACTGACTGGCCTCGGTCAGTCAGTTTTTCAGCCCTCATGCACCGCCTTGGTGACCATGCAGGCGAGCACGCCTTCAAGGCCGTCTTCGCTGCCGTGACCCGACCACTTGACCCCGCCAAACGGCGAATCGCCGCCGCCGATCACGTTGGTGTTGATCCCGACCATGCCTGCTTCCAGTTCGCGGCCGAGGCGGCGCTGGCGGGCCGCGTCGGCGGTCCAGGCGTAGGCGGAGAGGCCGTAGGGCAGGCGATTGGCCTCGGCGATCATCGCCTCCTCGCCCTTCAACGGGTTGAGGATCGCCACCGGGCCGAACGGCTCCTCGTTCATGATCGCGGCTTCGAGCGGCACTTCGGACAGGCTTGAGGGGGCGTAGAAAAACCCCTGGTTGCCGATACGCTCCCCACCCGCCAGCAGTTTGCAGCCGTGCTCTTTTGCATCGCCGATCAGCCGGTCCATCGCCTCGGGGCGGCGCGGGTTGGCCATCGGTCCCATCTGGGTGTCGTCGGCCAGCCCGTTGCCGACTTTGACCGCCTTGGCGCGCTCCACAAAGCCGTCGCGAAACTGGGGGAACACCCGTTCGTCGACGATGAAGCGAGTCGGCGAAACGCAGACTTGGCCGGCGTTGCGGTATTTCTGCGCCACCACCGTATCGAGCACTTTGCCGACATCGACATCGTCGAACACCAGCACCGGGCCGTGCCCGCCCAGTTCCATCGTGGTGCGCAGCATATTGTCGGCGGCCAGTTTCATCAGGTGCTTGCCGACCACGGTGGAGCCGGTGAAGCTAAGCTTGCGGACCACCGGCGAGGCCAGCAGGTGGCGGCTGACTTCGTCGGGCACGCCAAACACCGCGCTGGCAACTTCCCCGGGCAGCCCCGCATCGAGCAGGCACTGGAGCACACCGAGCGCGGATGCCGGAGTCTCCTCGGCCGACTTGATGATTACCGAGCAGCCCGCCGCAATCGGCCCGGCCAGCTTGCGCCCGACATTGCCGAGCGGAAAATTCCACGGGCTGAACGCCGCAACCACGCCGACCGGCTCGTGCGTGACGGTCGAGCGCATCCCGGCCGGGCGGACCAGCGTGCGGCCATACAGCCGCTGGCACTCGCCCGCATAAAAGTTGAACAGGTTGACGTTCATCATCACCTCACCGCGGCTTTCGAGCAGCGGCTTGCCCTGTTCCATCGTCGCGATGCGGGCGAGTTCCTCCTGCCGTTCCAGCATCAGCCGCGCCGCCCCCTGAAGCACCGCGGCGCGCTGTTGGGCCGGGGTGTTGCGCCAGATGCGGAAGCCTTCGACGGCGGTTTCAAGCGCTCGGTCGAGATCCGCGGGATCAGCCAGCGGTAGCTCGCCCAGCGTCTCGCCCGTCGCCGGGTTGATCACGCGATGGGTGCGCCGCCCGCCGCCCGAAATGCGCTCGCCACCGATGATGAGGGATAATTCGGGATAGGTCGTCATACCTGCGCCTCCAGAGCTTCCAGTTGTTCAACCTCCTCGCGATAGGGCTTCAACGCTAGGACCATCAAGAGCGTTGCCAGCGGGAGCAGCGTGCCCGCCACGATCATTAAGGTCAGCCACTGTTCTGTGGCACCGGATCAAGATCGAAGCCATACGTCGCTTGGGCTACAAGGCGGCAAGGGATGCTGTTAGTGTTGCCACTTGAAAGGGCTGGTATCGTGAAAGTCAACGCGCTCGACCACATCAACATCATCACCGCCGACCTCGATGGCACCGCGCGGTTCTATGTCGAGTTGTTCGGACTGGAGCGACGCAATGGTCCGCCACCGCTGACGCCGCACAAGGCGCAATGGATGTACGATGATGCAGGTCGGCCGATTTTTCATATCAACAGCCTCGATTGCCCGCGGACTTACGAGCGCCAGGTCGCGGCGGGACCGACCGGATCGATCCACCATATCGCGCTGGCCTGCACGGGCTACGACGAGATGACCGCGCGGCTCGATACGCGCGGCTTGGAGCGGCAGGTCAACACTGTCGAGGCGATCGGCTTGCGCCAGATATTCACGATGGACCCCAACGGCGTGCTGCTGGAGCTGAACTTCTTCGCCGATTGATCGGCGCAGAATTTGGTCAGGCGGGGCTGATATCTGCACAAGTTGATGTCGAGCACAGCCACAACCGTGTCTCTCGACCTTGGGCGGCGAGGGAGCTAGAGCCTCCCGAAATCAGCCAGGAGACCCCACGCATGGCCACCCCCGCCGGGATCGATCCCGCTACCCGGTACAATTCGGTCGCGCGCGCCTTCCATGCGATCATAGCGGTGCTGGTGATCGGCAATCTGGCGGGCGGTCTGCTCAGCGATTCGCTGCCCAAGGCGTGGAACGTGATCACGTTGCACCAGTCGATGGGGCTGCTGATCCTGCTGCTCAGCATCGGCCGCGTAGCGTGGCGGTTCACCTGGAAGACCCCGCCCTATCGTCCGCCGCTCAAGAAATACGACCTGATGCTGGCCAGGACCGTCCACGGCATCTTTTATGCGCTGATCCTGATCATGCCGCTGACCGGGTGGATCTTCAGTTCGGCGGGTAAATACGGCGCAGCGTTCTTCGGGATCGCGGTGTCGTTGCCGATTACCAAAGCCAACCCGATCGCGGGGATTGCGGCACAGGCGCATGAAATCCTGGGTTATGCGTTCGCTGGGCTGGTGGTACTCCACGTTGCCGCGGCGCTGCGCCATCACTTCATGCTCAAGGACGGTGTCCTGCGGCGGGTGTGGTGAGCGATCCCGAACGCATCCCCGTCATCGTGGCGGTCGGTCAAGTCAACGATCGCCCGGCCGACCCCGATCAGGGCCTCGATCCGCTCGGCCTGATGGTCGCCGCGCTGCTGGCGGCAGAGGTGGATTCAGGGGTGGCGTTGCTCGCCGATCTCGACAGCCTGGCGGTGGCCGATCAGATCAGCTTTCGCGAGATGAACCCGCTGTGTGCACGGCTCGCGGCGGCGATTGGTGCGACTCCGCGGATGATCGAACAATCGGACAAGCCCCACGGCGATACCCCGATCCGGATGCTCAACGATGCCGCCAATCGCATCGGTGCAGGCGAGGCGAAGTTGTGCGCGGTGGTTGGTGCCGAAGCCTTGCGCACCGCGGCGCAACGGGCCGCGAAGGCATCGCCGGGTGCCGAAGCCAGCTATGCCCTGCGCCGCCCCGCCAAACTCCACCGCGAGCCGGACTACGCGCAGGCCCACGGGCTCAATGCCCCGGTCGATATCTACCCGCTCTATGAAAACGCCACCCGTGCGGCGTGGGGCCAGTCGCTGACTGAGGGCCAAGCGGAAAGCGGCGCAATCTGGTCGCGGATGAGCCAGGTTGCGGCGAGCGAAGAAGGTGCCTGGATCCGCAGGCCGGTGAGCGCCGAGGCGATCCTCACCGTGGATGCCAACAACCGCCCGATCGCCTTTCCCTACACCAAGCTGACGGTTGCCAACTCCTCGGTTAATCAGGGCGCAGGGTTCATCGTCGCCAGCCTGGCCGAAGCGCGGCGGCGGGGGATTGCCGAGGATCGCCTGATCTACGTCGGGATGGGTGCCGGGGCGAGGGAGCCGGCGAGCATCCTGGCGCGTGATGGTTTTACGCATTCAGTCAGCATGGAAACCGCAATCCGCCGCACGCTTCAACTCAACGCGATGACCGGCGCCGATTTCGCGTTTGCGGAGCTTTATTCATGCTTTCCGTGCGTGCCCAAGATGGCGCGGCGGCTGCTCGATTGGCCGCTTGACCGGCCTGCGACGGTGTTTGGCGGGCTGACTTTTGGTGGTGGCCCAATCGGCAACTACATGAGCCATGCGGTGGCGGCGATGACGGGCAAATTGCGCGCGTCGGGCGGCAACGGTTTCCTGTTCGCCAACGGCGGGTTTGCCACCGACAACCACTGCATCGTCCTGTCGAGCGAGCCGGTTGCCGCAGCGGCGTTTCCGCAAGTCTATGATTATCAGGCCGAGGCGGATGCCCTGCGCGGTGCGGTACCGCTGCTTGACGAATCCTATGCCGGGCAGGCGACGATCGAGAGCTACACGGTGTTCTATGCACGGGATGGGCAACCGCGCGGCGGAGTGGTGGTTGCACGGAACCCTGCTGGTGCGCGGACCCTGGCGCATGTCGACGTTAGCGACAGTGCTATGGTCGCCTTCCTGACCGATGGGGCGAGCGAGCCGGTGGGTTCGACAGGGCGGATCGAACCGAAGGGCGATGCGGGGCGGTATTGGATGCGAGGTTAAAAGCCCCGCACTTCCCCCACTTGCATTACCCAGGCATTGGCCTCGCCGTATTGCTGCTCCAGCGCCGCCCGTTTGAACCTCCCCGGCGCCTCGAACGGATCTTCCGGGGTCAGCATGATGCTGCCCCAATGCATCCCGACTGCGGCTTTTGCGCCGATGTCGCGGGCGATGCCGATCGCCTCTTCGGGGGTGGCGTGGCTTGCCTGCATGATCGCACGCGGGGTGTAGGCGCCGATCCCGACCAGCGCGAGGTCGAACGGCCCGGCGCGCGCGCCGATCTCGCGGAACACATCGCCCGGCGCGCTATCCCCGCCGAACCATAACTTTCGAGTGGGTGAGGCGAACGCGAAGCTGGCCCACAACGTGCGGTTGCGGTCGCCCAAGCCACGGCCAGAGAAGTGAACCGCGGGGAGGCAGGTGACCGCCAGTTCGCCTAACTGCCAATCTCGCCACCAGTCGAGTTCGATTACCTCGCTGAAACCCTGCCGCCGCAGCAGCGGGGCAAGCCCGAGCGGGCACACCACCGGGGTTTCGGAGCGAAAGCGGTAGGCGCCCAGCGCGCGGGTATCGAGGTGGTCGTAGTGGTTGTGGCTGATCGCGATCAGGTCGAGCTTGGGCAGCG
>JANMPV010000261.1:0-2778 GCA_031370045.1 Novosphingobium sp.
GAGCGAAGTCGAGACACGTCGCTCAACGGTCGGCCGTTGCGCGCGTCCCTCGACTTCGCTCGGGATGAGCGACCTTTGTGCTATGCGCATATCACAGCCCCGCCGCCGCCAGCATCGCGCTGGCGCCGTGCTCAGCGGTGTCGCAATGGAGCCGCATCAGCGCAAACAGTTCGCGGCCCGTGCCCGGCAAGACCGCGGGCTGCACCGCCAACTCGCGTGCCTCCCACTCCGCTGCTTCGACCAGCGCGACCAGTTCGCCCTGCTCGGCACAGACCCGCACCAGATCGCCGTCGCGCAGCCTGGCCAGCGCCCCACCGAGATGCGCCTCGGGGGTCACGTGGATCGCGGCGGGGACTTTGCCGCTGGCCCCGCTCATCCGCCCGTCGGTGACCAGCGCAACGCGAAAGCCCCGGTCTTGGAGCACCCCCAGCGGGGGGGTTAGCTTGTGGAGTTCGGGCATGCCGTTGGCCGCCGGACCCTGAAACCGGACCACCACCACCACGTCGCGTTCAAGCTCGCCCGCCTTGAACGCGGCGATCACCGCATCCTGATCGGCGAACACCCGGCACGGGGCCTCGATCGTCCAGCGTTCGGGCACCACCGCGCTGACCTTGATCGTCCCGCGACCAAGGTTGCCGCTGAGCAGGCGAAATCCGCCTTCGGGCTGGAACGGTGCGGAAGCCCCGCGCAGGATGGTCTCGTCGGCCGAACGGGTCGGCGCCGCATCCCAGCGCAGCGTCTCGCCATCGAGCACCGGCTGCTGCGCGCCTTCCATCAGCGATGCGCCATAGACGGTGCGAATATCGCCATGCGCCAGCCCGGCTTCGAGCAGTTCGCGGATCACGAACGGCATGCCCCCCGCGGCGGCAAACGCGTTTACGTCGCCACCGCCGTTGGGATAGACGCTGGCGACCAGCGGGACGACGCGGCTGAGTTCGTCCATGTCGTCCCAGTCGATCAGCACCCCGGCGGCGCGGGCGATGGCGGGAATATGGATCACGTGGTTGGTCGATCCGCCGGTTGCCAAAAGCCCGACCACCGCGTTGACGATCGCTTTTTCATCAACGCAGTGGCCCAGCGGGCGATAGTCCGCGCCGTTCCAGCCGCTCGCCGCCACTTTGTGCGTTGCCGCGCGGGTCAGTTCCTGGCGCAATTTCGTGCCGGGATAGACGAAGCTGGCGCCGGGCAGGTGCAGCCCCATCATCTCCATCATCATCTGGTTGGAATTGGCGGTGCCATAGAAGGTGCAGGTGCCCGCGCCGTGATAGCTCGCCGCCTCGGCCTCGAGCAGCTCCTCGCGCCCGACTTTGCCCTCGGCGAACAGCTGGCGGATGCGCGCCTTTTCCTTGTTGGCGAGGCCCGACGGCATCGGCCCGGCGGGAACGAGGATCGTCGGCAGGTGGCCGAACCGCAACGCGCCGATCAGTAACCCCGGGACGATCTTGTCGCAAATGCCGAGTAGCAGCGCTGCCTCGAACATTCCGTGGCTCAGCGCCACCGCGGTGCTCAACGCAATCGTGTCGCGGCTGAACAGCGATAGTTCCATCGAGGGCTGCCCTTGGGTCACTCCGTCGCACATCGCCGGAACCCCGCCCGCAACCTGCGCCGTCGCTCCAACTTCGCGCGCGAACAGCTTGATCTGATTGGGGTAGGGACCATACGGCTGATGCGCCGAAAGCATATCGTTATAGGCGGTGACGATACCGATGTTCGGCCCCCCGCCGGCGCGGATGGCGGCCTTGTCCTCGCCCGAAGCCGCAAACCCGTGGGCGAGATTGCCGCACGACAAGCTCGGGCGGTTGACCCCGTTTTCGCGCGCGCGGCAGATCATTTCGAGATAGGCGGCGCGCGGGCTTCGGCTGCGCTCGGCGATCCGCGCGGTGACTTTTTCCAGCGTCGGGTGGGCCATCATTCGCTCCAGTAAATCGTCACCGGCGCGCGCGGGCTGCGCACGATATCCGAAATCGGCAAGGTATCGGATCCGGCGAGCGCCGCCTCGATCACCGCGCGCTTGGCGGCGCCGGTGATCACCACGATCGTCGCGGCGGTCGCCGCCAGCGCCTTGCGGTTGAGCGACAGCCGCGCGAACGGCGCTTCGGAGGGCAACGGGATCGGCGTGGTCGCGATCACCCGGCGGCGGCGGCACGGCTCGGCACACATCCGCGGAAACAGCGAGGCGATGTGGCCATCGGCGCCCATCCCCAACCAGACCAGATCGAACCGCCCCGGTCGCTCGCCCTCGACCAGCGGCACAACCGTCGCCGCTGTGCCCGCGAACGTCTGGCGTAACGCGCCGAAATTGCTGGCCGGGTGGTCGGGTGGAACCTGGCGATCGTCGGTAGGGACGATAATGGTTCCGGCCCAGTCCAGGTTTTGCGCGGCAAGAATTTCGAGCACTTTGGCAGGGGTCGATCCGCCCGCCATCGCGATCCGCTTCGCCCCCGGCCGCGCGACTTCGGCGACAATCCGCGCCGCCACCGCGGCAAGATCGCCGGGATCGGCCCAAGTGACGGAGAGAGAGGCGCTCATGCCCTCGCCTTTAGACCATGCACAACACAGAGCAACTGGATCGCGCCAGCGTAACGGACTCCACCGAGTTTGCTGGACAAACATCGGAAATGCGGCACATAATGCGGCAATAACCAAAAAGCGGGCGCGCGTTCGAAGGACGACGCGGATGAGCCAGGCACGCGAATGGGCGATTACCATCGAGTCTCGGTCCGAGGCCGAGGACTTCCGCGTGGTCGTAGTGCTAAAGGGTCACCCCGACGAAGAAAT
>JANMPV010000276.1:0-2057 GCA_031370045.1 Novosphingobium sp.
GGTCGTGGTCCCGTGCCTGCCGATCGTTTCGGATGCATTTGCCGAGAAGTTGGCCGCCTTTCTCGGGCAGATCGTGTTGGGTCCGCGAACGGGCAGCAAGACCGCCGATTTCGCCATCCCGCCCGAGCTCCCGCCGGGGCCGCTGCAACGTTTGTTTCCGGCCAAGGTTGAGCGGGTGGAAAGCCTGCGTCCCGGGCTGTCGCACCCCGGCGACGGTTACGCGATCACGCGCTGGCACGAAACGGTCGCAGGTGAGGTGGTGCCCGAGCTTGCCACGCATGACGGCATGGTCGCGACGTGGCGGCATGGCAGGGTACGGTATCTTGCGACCTGGCCCGAGCCTGGGCTCGCCGGGCAGATTTTTTCCCGGGCTGCTGGCGATGCGGGCCTTGCGGTGGTCGAGCTTCCCGAAGGACTGCGGCTGCGGCGGACCGCACGCCACTGCTTTGTCTTCAACTATGCAAACCACGCGATCGATCTGCCCGCCGACCTGCCGGGCTTGCCGGTAATTGGCGCGCGAACCTTGCCGCCTGCCGGAGTGACGGTGCTTGGCTGATCCTGCGGTGCACTGCTTGTCCAGCCAGGGTTCGAGCATTGTCCTCGAGACCGATCAGGATCGCCAGTTGGTGTGGCGTCATTGGGGTGCACCGGTGGAGGTCGCTGCGCTTGCGCCGCTGGCCACAACGCAGCCGCGCGCAACTTTTGCACCCGATGTCCCGGTTCCACTGGCGCTTGTTCCTGTCGCGGGGGCAGGCTGGTTCGGACCCGCGGGCCTCGACTGTCGCCGCGCCGGCAAGCCGCTCGTCGTGCGGCTTTCGGCGCAAGGTGTGGTTTGTGAGACCGATCGGCTCGAAGCCGTTCTGGCCGACGAGGGCAATGGCCTGGAAGTTACTGTCGCGGCAGTTGCCGCCGACGACTGCGTGCGCTTTGCAGTTGCGGTGAAGAACACCGGAGCGAGTGCGCTCCAGATCGACCGGGTTGCCAGCGCGGTTCTGCCGCTGCCGCCCTCAGCGCGGACGCTGATCTCGTTCAACGGGCGGCATAACGGCGAGCTGGTGGAGCAGCGCACGGCGATGCCGGCCCATGGCTGGGTGCGCGAACAGCGCGAGGGCCTGACCGGGCATGGTGGGCCGCCCGGACTGTTCGTGCTGGGGGAAGCCGCGGGCTGGCACAGCGGCGAAGTCTGGGCGCTCCAGCTGGCATGGAGTGGCAACCACCGGATACTGGTCGAGCCCGACGGCGCTGGCGGATGGACGCTGCTCGCCGAAGCCGTGCTCGGCAGCGGCGAGATTACGCTATTGCCGGGGGAGAGCTTTGCCGCGCCCGAAGCCATCACCTGCTTCTCCGCCACAGGCCGTAACGGTGCCATCGCCGCGTTTCACCGATCGATCCGCTCCGCAATCGCGTGGCCAGGGGGAACGATGCGCGCGCGACCGGTTCATTTCAACACCTGGGAAGGGGTATACTTCGAGCACGACGAAGCACGGCTTGGCGCGCTTGCCGAAGCCGCCGCACGGCTCGGTGCGGAACGGTTCGTGGTCGATGATGGCTGGTTCGCAGGGCGCGGAAACGATCGTGCCGGTCTTGGCGACTGGTCGGCCGATCCCGTGCGCTATCCACGGGGGCTGGCACCCCTCGCGCAAAAGGTCCTCTCGCTCGGGATGGAGTTCGGGTTGTGGATCGAACCCGAAATGGTCAATCCCGACAGCCAGCTCTACCGCGACCACCCTGACTGGGTGCTAGGCTCGTCGACCGGGGCAACTCTGCCCGAAGCGCGGCATCAGCTGGTCCTCGACCTGACCCGTCCCGAAGTGCGCGAGCACTTGTTTTCGACGCTTTGCGACCTTTTGCGCGGTTTGCCCGTCACTTATCTCAAATGGGATCACAACCGTGCGCTGGCACCGGCGGTGACCGCGCAGGGGAACTGCGTCAGCCATGCACAGGTGCTGGGTGCATGGGCCTTGTGGGACAGACTTCGCGCGTCGTTTCCCGCCATCGAGATCGAAGCCTGCGCGGCTGGTGGAGGACGCATCGACGCCGGGTTCGCCGCGCGAGCG